>JAQVKR010000509.1 GCA_028694565.1 Gammaproteobacteria bacterium
TGCCGCGGCTGGAGGAGGCGGTGGCCCGCATCCGCGCCTACCTGGAGGGTCCATGATTTTCGATCCCCCCCTCGAGTCCGCCGAGCTGCTGCGCCGCTACCAGCGGTTCATGGCGGAGGTCTATCTTCCCTGGGGCGAGAAGGCGGTGCTGCACTGCCCCAACACCGGCGCCATGACCGGCTGCTGCACCCTCGGCAGCCGGGTCTGGTTCTCCGATTCGCGCAATCCGAAGCGCAAGTACCCCCTGACCTGGGAAATCGTGGAGGTGGACGGCGGTTGCCTGGTGGGCGTGAACACCCACCGCGCCAACGCCCTGGTGCGCGAGGGCATCGAGAACGGGGCCATCGCCGAGTTGCAGGGCTACGACCGCATCCGCCGCGAGGTGCGCTACGGCGCGGGGGAGCGGCGCAGCCGCATCGACCTGCTGCTGGAGCGGGAGGGGGAGCGCTGCTTCGTGGAGGTGAAGAGCGTCACCCTGGGGCGGGAGGACGGCCTGGGGCAGTTTCCCGACGCGGTGACCAGCCGCGGCACCAGGCACCTGCGCGAGCTGATGGCGGTGGCCGCGGCGGGCGATCGCGCCGTGCTGCTGTTCTGCGTCCAGCACACGGGCATCGACCGGGTGGCCCCCGCCGATCACGTCGACCCGGTCTACGGGCGCACCCTGCGCGAGGCGGCGGCCGCCGGGGTCGAGATCATCGCCTACGGCGCCGCGGTCTCCCCGGAGGCGATCCGCGTCGCCGGGCGCCTGCCGGTGCTGCTCTGAGCTCCCTTGCCGCCGAGGAGGCGGGGGCTCGGCGCATGACGATCCGTCCCGGAAGATTCAGCCGCCCCGCCGAATCAATCCCGGCGCCCTCGGCGGCGGAAAGATTCGCGGGCGCCCGCTCAGGCGGGAATCGCCAGCGTGACGCCCAGCACGCCGAGCAGGGCGAAGGCGCGGCGGCGCAGGGCCGGGTCGGACAGCGGCGGGCGCCAGCGGCGGCCGGCCCAGGTGGCCGCCAGCACCACCGGCACGCAGAGCAGCCCCAGCATGAGGCGATCGGCGCTCAGGCCGCCGTCGAGCCAGACCAGCGCGAGGCGCGCCAGGGTGGTCAGGGTGAACGCCGCCAGCAGGGTGATTCTCACCACCGGCACCGGCACCGGCTCGCGGTAGAGGTGGTAGACCAGGGGCGGTCCGGCGGTGCTGAACAGACCGCCGCCGAGGCCGCCCAGCAGGCCGGCGAGGAGGTTGCCCGGCAGGCCTGTGCGGCGCGGCCGCGGCTGGGGCCGGAACATGAAGATGGCGCAGGCGCCGAGCAGGAACAGCCCCAGGGCGATCCGCAGGGCCTGGGTCGCCGCGCCGTCGAGGAGGGTCAGCAGCCACAGCCCCAGCGGCACGCCGGTGAGCATGCCCGCCGCGAGCTGCAGCAGGATCCGCCGGTCCACCTCGCGGTGCGCCCGCACCAGGGAGTAGCTGGTGTTGAACAGCGACATGATGCTCACCACCACGGCGGTGAAGGGGATGGGCGCCAGGTGCGCCACGCTCACCGCGCCCATGACGATCAGTCCGAGGGCGAAGCCGGTGACGGTCTGGACATAGCTGCCCAGCGCCACGAGCGCCAGGAAGGGGATGAGGACTGAAGGCTCGGTCACGGGAACGGGACTGCGGCTCGGCGGGCGGACGGACCCGGGCCGCGCACTGTAGCCCCGCCGCCGGCGGAGATCATTCCTGCCGCGAGGGGCTGGATGACCGGTTCCCCTGTCCGCGTCCGCAGTGGCGCCAGGAACCACCGGAGTTCTTCATCACCCGGAATTCACTCCCCACGGATGAAAAATCCGATTCATTGGTGCGCACGGCGCACCCCGCAGCGGTGGGCGGCGGGCACGGTGCCGCGCCTCAGCGCCCCGTGCCCTCGATGCGCACGCGGCTGAAGGCGAAGTCCCCGCCCTCGTTCACCAGGGTGAAGCCGTCGAAGGGATCCCGCAGGCCGCGGTCGCCGGCGCTGAACAGCTCGCCGCCGTCGAGCAGCACGGTCATCTCGCCGTTGTCGCGGCGCTGCCAGGTGAGGGTATGGGTGCCGCCGTCATCCAGCGCCGGGACATCCTCGCGCACCTCGACGATGGCGCTGCGGCGGGGGCTGTGGCGGCGCAGCTCGATGGCCGGGCGGGCGCCGCCCAGGTAGACCAGCTGGTAGCCGGTGTCGCGGTCGGGGCCCTGGTAGGGTCCGAAGCTGAAGCGGCTGTCGTCGCCGCCGCCGCCGAGCGCCGCCATCTCCACCTCCACCAGGAAGGCGTTGCTGATGGGCAGCGCGGTGTGGATCTCGCCCCGCCCGGGCTGGGCGGCGGGCTGGGCCTGCTGCTGGCCGCCGTTCTTCAGCATCTCCTGCATCAGGATGCCCACGATCTGGGAGGCGGCGTCCCGGGAGGCTCCGTCCTGCCCGGCGGCGGGCTGAGCGGACTGGGCCGTCACCCGGCTGCGCAGGCCGGCGCTGCGCGCCACCCAGAACTCGCCGCTGTCCACCACCCAGGCCGGGCCGCGGGTGTAG
>JAQVKR010000510.1 GCA_028694565.1 Gammaproteobacteria bacterium
CAGGCGCAGGCGGTGCCGTCGCTGGGAACGCCCAGCTTCTTCAGGATGGTGTCCAGGGGGCAGAACTTGGTGAAGCCGCTCTGGAACAGGTTCAGGCCGACGAAGCCGGTGAACCACAGCCAGTTGACGTTGTGGAACAGGGGGCTGGCTTCCACGCCCAGGCTCAGGCTGAGCAGAACGAAGAAACCGGCCACGATGCGCACGATACGTTCGACAGTCATGTAAAAAACCTCGTTGGTACTTGATGGAAACGACAGTAAATGGGGGCAGGGGCTGTAGCGTGCAAGTTCGCGGCGGTCAGCCCATGGTGCAGAATACGTCGCGCATCATCCGGATCAGGGCCAGGGTACGGCCGTCCTCCACCCGGTAAAACACCCGGTTGGCATCCTTGCGCGCCGACAGGATACCCTTGTCGCGCAGGATGGCAAGGTGCTGGGAGATATTGCTCTGGGAGGTGCCGACCCGCTCGACGATGTCCTGCACGCTGACCTCCTGATCGCCCAGGGTGCAGAGGATCTTGAGGCGCAGGGGGTGGGACATGGCCTTGAGGGAACGGGAGGCGCGGTCGATGTCCTCGTCACGGGTAATGAGGCCGTTGCTGTCCGATTCGGTTGCTGACATCTCTCCCCCGCCCGGCATCGCACACATGTTGTGTTGCGTCATGATTTTACTGTTTTTCTCCGCCGATGATGCTGCCTTTGCACAGCAAAACAATATACAATAAAGGCTCATTTGAGAAGAGCTTTATTCTAATACTTTGATGCAGTTATTCGCTCCCTGCCAGTGCCGGAACCGCTGCCCCCGGGGCGGTGGCGGCGGCTATGGCGGCGCCGCATATCTGCCGTTAGACTTTGTCTAACCTTTTCCTTCCACCAGAATCCGACACTCTGAACATGCCAGCGAACAGCACACCCCGTCCGCTCCTACTCATCGTGCTCGACGGTTGGGGTTATTCGGAAAATCCCGCGCACAATGCCGTGCTCAGCGCCCGCACCCCGGTGTGGGATCGTCTCTGGAGTGAGTACCCGCACACCTTTATCCGCACCTCCGGTGCCGAGGTCGGCCTTCCTGCCGGTCAGATGGGCAACTCCGAGGTGGGCCACCTGAACCTAGGCGCCGGGCGCGTGGTGTACCAGGAGTTCACCCGCGTCAGCCGCGCCATCAAGACCGGCTCCTTCTACACCAACCAGACCCTGACCGACGCGGTGGACCTGGCGGTGAACAACGGCAAGGCGGTGCACGTCCTCGGCCTGCTGTCGCCGGGCGGTGTGCACAGCCACGAGGAGCACATCCACGCCATGGTCGAGCTGGCCATCCAGCGCGGTGCGAAAAAGGTGTATGTGCACGCCTTCCTCGACGGCCGCGACACCCCGCCCAAGAGCGCGGCGGAGTCCCTGCGCCTGATGCAGGAGAAAATCGACCAGCTGGGCGGCGGCCGTATCGCCTCCATCATCGGCCGTTACTACGCCATGGACCGCGACCACCGCTGGCCGCGCATCCAGGCCGCCTACGACCTGATCACCGGCTGCGCCGCCGAGTTCCAGGCGCCGGACGCCCTCTCCGCCCTGGACATGGCCTATGCCCGCGGCGAGACCGACGAATTCGTCAAGGGCACCTGGGTCGTTCCCGCCGGCGAGAAGCCGGTGAGTTTCGAGGACGGCGACGTGCTGATCTCCATGAACTACCGCTCCGATCGCGCGCGCCAGATCACCCGCCCCTTCATCGAGCCCGGTTTCGACTGCTTCGAGCGTCGCTGCAAGCCGCGCCTGGGCATGTTCGTCAGCCTGACCGAATACAGCGCCGATTTCGACATTCCGGTGGCCTTCCCGCCGGAGCGCATGCGCAATGTCTTCGGCGAATACATCTCCCGTCTCGGCCTGCACCAGCTGCGCATCGCGGAAACGGAGAAGTACGCCCACGTCACCTTCTTCTTCAACGGCGGGCGCGAGGAGCCGTTCGAGTTCGAGGATCGCATCCTCATCCCCTCGCCCAACGTCGCGACCTACGATCAGAAGCCCGAAATGAGCGCGCCGCAGGTGACAGACCACCTGGTCGAGGCGGTGCACAGCGGCAAGTACGACGTGATCATCTGCAATTACGCCAACCCGGACATGGTCGGCCATACCGGCAACTTCGATGCCACCGTCAAGGCCATGGAGGCGCTGGATCTCTGTCTTGGCCGGCTGGTCGAGGCGGTGGGCCAGGCCGGCGGCGAAATGCTGATTACCGCCGATCACGGCAATGCCGAGCAGATGGTGGGCGAGGATACCGGCCAGCCCCATACCGCCCACACCTCCAACCCCGTGCCGCTGGTGTATTTCGGCCCGCGCCAGCTCAACCTGGCCCCCGGCATCCTGTCGGACATCGCCCCCACCATGCTGGGCCTGATGGACCTGGAAGTGCCGCGGGAGATGACCGGCCACAACCTTGCCGCCGCCCCTGCCGCGGAGGAAGAGGCGTAGCCCGGAGGTGATCCGGCGCAAGGGAACGCTCGCCGGGCTCGCCGCCCT
>JAQVKR010000053.1 GCA_028694565.1 Gammaproteobacteria bacterium
GGCGCATCCGCGGCTGGATGGGGCGGGCGGACCAGGCCACCAAGGTCCGCGGCATGTTCGTCCATCCCTCCCAGGTGGCCGCGGTCGCCGCCCGCCACCCGGAGATAGGGCGCATCCGGCTGGTGGTCGATCGGGTCGAGCACAACGACGTCATGACCCTGCGCTGCGAAGCCGGGGCGCGCCCCGAGGGCCTGGGCGAGGCCGTCGCCGCCAGCGTCCGCGAGCTGTGCAAGCTCCGCGGCGAGGTGGAACTGGTCGATCCCGGCTCCCTGCCCAACGACGGCAAGGTCATCGACGACATCCGTACTTACGAATGAGGTCCGTTCGCTAATCGCGGATGAGCGTGAATTGACGTTGATTGATTGGATTGTTCCTGGCGATAAAAGAATCCGCATCATGCGCCACGAGGTGCCGCGGCAGTTTCGGCGCAGCCGGGACCGGGAAGTGTGGAGCGCCCGCCGTATGCTGATCCGCACGTGGCCCGCCCCGCCGAGAAATACGGCCGCGACGCGGTTAAGGTGTCTCTGCCCGGAATCAGCGTCAATCTGCGGTTGAGCAGGTTTTCGAAACGAAGTCGAGATACGGGAGCGGAAGAGAATGAGCGAGCCTCTGTGGCGGCCGGGCGCGGATCAGGTGAAGCGGGCCAACATGACGGCGTTCATGGAGCGGGTGAACGGCGCGCACGGCACCGCGCTGGCGGATTATTCCGCCCTCTACCGCTGGTCGGTGGAGCATCCCGCGGACTTCTGGAGCATGATGTGGGAGTTCGGCGGGGTCGTCGGCGAGCGCGGTGCCGGCCCGGTGCTGGTGGACGGCGACCGGATGCCGGGCGCGCGCTGGTTCCCCGAGGCCCGGCTGAACTTCGCCGAGAACCTGTTGCGCCGGCGCGATGAGACCCCGGCCATTCTCTTCCGCGGGGAGGACAGGGTCCGGCGCGAGCTGACCTGGGCGCAGCTCCACGACCGGGTCTCGCGCCTGGCCCGCGCCCTGGAGGACATGGGGGTGGGAGAGGGCGACCGGGTGGCGGGCTACCTGCCCAACATGCCCGAGGCGGTCATCGCCATGCTCGCCGCGGCGAGTCTCGGCGCCATCTGGTCCTCCAGCTCACCGGATTTCGGCGTCCAGGGCGTGCTGGATCGCTTCGGCCAGATCGAGCCCAAGGTGCTCTTCTCCGCCGACGGCTACTTCTACAACGGCAAGACTTTCGACTCCCTGGGCAAGCTGCGGGAGATCGTCGCCCGGCTGCCCTCCGTGGAGCGGGTGGTGGTGGTGCCCTACGTCTCGGCCCGACCCGATGTCTCCGGGGTGGAGCGGGCGGTGACCCTGGGGGCGTTCATCGATCCCTGGCCCGCCGGGGAACTGGCCTTCCGGCGCCTGCCCTTCGATCATCCCCTCTACATCATGTACTCCTCGGGGACCACCGGGGTGCCGAAGTGCATCGTCCACGGGGCCGGCGGTACGCTGCTGCAGCATCTCAAGGAACACCGTCTGCACACCGACATCCGCCCGGGCGAGCGGTTGTTCTACTTCACCACCTGCGGCTGGATGATGTGGAACTGGCTGGTCTCCGGGCTGGCCTCGGAGGCCACGCTGCTGCTCTACGACGGCTCGCCTTTCCACCCCGACGGCAACGTGCTGTTCGATTACGCCCAGGAGGCGGGAATGCACGTTTTCGGCACCTCGGCGAAGTACATCGACGCCTGCAGCAAGGCGGGAATCGAACCGGCCCGAACCCATGATCTCTCCACCGTGCGGGCCATGCTCTCCACCGGCTCGCCGCTGGTCCCGGAGAGCTTCGACTATGTCTACGAGCGGGTGAAGCCGGATATCCAGCTCGCCTCCATCTCCGGCGGCACCGACATCATCTCCTGCTTCATCCTCGGCTGCCCCATCCTGCCGGTCTGGCGCGGCGAGCTGCAGAGCCGCGGCCTCGGCATGAAGGTGGAGGTCTACGACGAGTCCGGCCGGCCGGTGACGGGGGAGAAGGGGGAGCTGGTCTGCACCGCGCCGTTCCCGTCGATGCCGGTGGGCTTCTGGGACGACGCGGACGGGAGCCGCTACCGCGCCGCCTACTTCGAGCGCTTTCCCGGCGTCTGGCACCATGGCGATTTCGTCGAGCTCACCGGGCACGAAGGCATCATCATCTACGGCCGCTCCGACGCCACCCTCAACCCGGGCGGCGTGCGCATCGGCACCGCCGAAATCTATCGCCAGGTGGAACAGCTCGAGGAGGTGATCGAATCGCTGGTGATCGGCCAGCGCTGGGAGGGCGACGTGCGCGTGGTCCTGTTCGTGCATCTGCGGGAAGGGCAGACGCTGGACGCCGCGCTCGAACAGCGCATCCGCGATCGCATACGCCGCGACACCACGCCGCGCCACGTACCGGCGCGCATCGTCCAGGTCACCGAGATCCCCCGCACCAAGAGCGGGAAGATCGTCGAGATCGCCGTTGCCAACGTCGTCCACGGCGAGCCGGTCAGGAACGTCGAAGCCCTTGCCAACCCCCAGGCACTGGAACAGTACCGCGCCCGTCCCGAGCTCGGGGTTTGATGGTTTTTTGGACCGTGGATTAACGTGAATTCACGTTAATCCGCGGTAGAGAAAAGTCTGTTCCAACCGCCCGGGAAGTCAGCCGCCGGCGTCGGCGGCGCGGGTGTCGATGCTGCGGGAGAGGTAACGTTCGGCGTCCTGGGGGGAGAGGGGGCGGGAGAAGTAGTAGCCCTGGCCGAAGTCGCAGCCCAGCTTGCGCAGGGTATCGGCCTGGGAGTCGCTTTCAACGCCCTCGGCGATGACCGGCAGACCCAGCTCGTGGGCCAGGAGCAGGCTGGTGCGGACCATGCCCGTCTCCGTGCGGCCGAGATTCAGCCCGGCAATGAGGCTGCGGTCGATTTTGACCGCATCCACCTGGTTCCGGCTGAGCATGCTCAGCGAGGTATAGCCGGTGCCGAAGTCATCCAGGTGGATGCGCGCCCCGAGCGCCTTGATCTCGCTCACCACCTGGGCCGCCGACCTGCTCTCGTGCATGAGCGTGCTTTCCGTCACCTCCAGGATCAGCAGCCTGGGTTCGTACTCCGTCTCCCACAGGGTCTCGCTGATCTGCTGGACCAGGGTCCCGTCCAGCATCTGCTTGGCCGAGAGGTTGATCCCGACGCTGAGCGGCGGATCGAGAGGGTAGCGATCGTTCCAGGCCTTGACCTGGCGGCATGCGTCCACCATGACCTGGCGGCCCATCCGCTCCAGCTGGCCGGTCTCTTCGGCAACCTTGAGGAAGGACTCCGGACTCAGCAGCCCGCGCTCGGGGTGTTGCCAGCGCAGCAGCGCCTCGAAACCGGTGATGCGGTTGCCCGCCAGCTCGATGACGGGCTGGTAGTGCAGCAGGAATTCCCCCGCCTCGATGGCGTGCCTGATCTCGCTCTCCAGGCCCCGCCGGGAAACGATCTGCTCCCGCATTCCCGCATCGAAGAGCTCGTAGCGGTTCTTGCCCAGGTTCTTGGCCCGGTACATCGCCACGTCGGCGTCGCGCAGCATCAGCTCGGGCTGGCTGTAGTCCATGCTGCTCAGGCAGATGCCGATGCTGGCCGAGGTGGTCATGGTCTTGCCCTGGAAGGTGACGGGCGCGGCGATGAGCGACAGGATGCGTTCGGCGGCGACGCCGATGTGCTGGAACTCCTCCAGGTCCTCCAGCAGGATCACGAACTCGTCGCCGCCCAGCCTGGCCACGGCATCCACCGTGCGCAGGGATTCGCTGAGCCGCTGCGCCACCTCCCGCAGCAGGTGGTCGCCCGCCTCGTGGCCGAGGCTGTCGTTGATGCGCTTGAAGCCGTCCAGGTCCAGGAACATGACGGCGAAGAGGTATTCTCCGCGCCGCTTGTGGCGTTCGATGGAATTGTCCAGCCGGTTGATGAACCAGGCCCGGTTGTGCAGGCCCGTCAGCGGGTCATGCAGGGCATCGTGGCGGAGCTGCTCCTCGGTGGTCTTGCGATGGGTGATCTCGGTGAGCGAACCGGCCATCCGGTAGGCCTTGCCCTGGGCGTCGCGCACGGCAAGCCCACGGCCCAGCAGCCAGCGGTAGACGCCGTCCTTGTGCAGCAGCCGGTGCTCGCTCTCGAAGTGGGCGCGCTGACCCGACATGTGGGCGGCCAGCTCGCTCTCGACCCGTCCCCGATCCTCGGGATGGATGCGCCCGAACCAGGAATCGGGGATGTTGCCGAGTTCCTCGTCGGTGAACCCCAGCATGGCCTTGAAGCGCGGCGAGAGATAGAGCGTGTCGGTGCGCAGATCCCAGTCCCACAGGCCGTCGTTGGCGCCGCGCACCGCGAGGCTGTAGCGTTCCTCGCTCTCCCGCAGGGCCGCCTCGGAACGGCGCTGCGCGGCCAGCGTTTCCATGAACACGTTGAACCATTGCACGAGTTCGCCCACCTCGTCCCGGCCCGGCGGCTCCAGGCGGGTATCGAGATCCAGGGCGCCGGAGCGGAACTGCTTGAGACTCGAAATGATGGTGCGGATGGGACGGACCACGTTGCGGGAGTAGAGCAGCGCCGTCAGCAGCATGATGGACAGCGCGATGAACAAACCGATGGCCGTCGCCTGGGTGATGAACCGGCTTCCCCGGGTCAGCGTGCTCACGGGCACCACGCTGGTGAGGTTCCAGCCGGGCCCGGAAAGATGGAGGTGGTTCAGCACCACCGGGGTCCCGTCCCGGTCGACCGCGCTCCGGTTCCCGGCCCGGCGCATGGCCTCGGGTCCGAAATCCTCCTTGAGCGGCTTTCCGATGCGCTTGGGGTCCGGGTGGTAGATCACCCGATTTTCCTGATCGGTAACCAGCAGGTAGCCCCTCCGGCCCAGATCGATGTTGCTGAACTGCTCGTAGAGGTACTCGGTGCTGTAGTTGACCACGATCAGCGCCAGGGGCTGCGACTGCAGCGTGTCGCGGTCCACGCGGCGCACCAGCTTCGCCGCGGTGATGACGAAGCGGTGGCTGGAGTCGAGGTTGACGTTCTCCCGCACTCCGGCCCAGTTGACCAGGTGATCGCTCTCCAGCGCCTGCCGGAACAGGGCGTCCCGGGCTTCCACCCGGATATGGGTCGCGTCGAGGGTATCGCCCACGTGGTAGTGGCGGCCGTCCACGGAGAAGATGTCGATGGAGACCAGTCCGTCGAGATTGGTGTAGTTGTTGAGGATGTAGCCGATGCGGGCCTGGGCGGAGAGTTCGGTGAAGCGGTCGCCGGGTTCGGCGGGCGCGGCGAGGGAATCGATGATCTCCTCCATGCCCGAAATGTTGGCGATCAGGTTCTCCACCTGGTTGAGCTGGAGCAGCAGGTTGGATTTCTGCACCTCGAGGAGCTCCACCTGGTAGTCGCTCGCCTGCTTCTCCAGCGCCTGGCTCGATACCTGGTGGGAGACGATGCCCAGCAGCAGCAGGGGGAGGATGCTGATGAACACCAGGAAGACGATGTACTTCAGCGTGATTCCGGGATACCGCCGCATCCGGTTCATGGCATCGGCCGATCGGTGGTGTCCCGGTTGACCAGCCGGGTGTCAACCAGGGTGACGGGGGGGAGCGGCTCGCCCCGCAGTGCGCGGGCCGCGTATTCCACCCCGAGTTTTCCCTGCAGCGCGGCCTGCTGGTCCACCGTGGCCAGCAGCTGTCCTTCGCGGATCGATTCCAGCGCTTCCCGCAGGGCGTCGTAGCCGGCGACCAGTACATCCTGCCGCCCGTTGTCCTCCAGATAGCGCACCGCGCCCAGCGCCATCATGTCATTGGCGCAGAACAGGGCGCCGATGTCGGGGCGGGCCCGGAACAGGCCGGCCGCGACGCTGTAACCCTCGTCGATCTTCCAGTTCGCGGTTTCCATGGCCACCACGGTGGCGTTGGGGTTCTCGCCGAAGGCGCGCAGGGCGCCCCGCTTGCGCTCCTCGGCATTGGAGGCGCCCCGGATCCCCTCGATGATCGCAACGGCCGTGGGGCGGGTGATGAACCGGTTCAGGTGGCTCACCGCGCTGTAGGCACCCTGCTCGTTGTCGACGCTGATGTAGGCCACGCCCCTCAGACCGTGTTTCGCCGAGAAGCCGGGATCCAGGCGATTGTCGATGTTGACCACCACGATACCCGCGTCCTGGGCATTTTTCAGCACCGGGATCAGCTCGAGCGAGTCGCCGGGGGCGATCACGATGGCGTCCACCCCGTCGCGAGTCAGAGCGTCCACGATTTGAATCTGCTGCTCGATGGAGGTTTCCTGGGCGGCGGTGCGGACCAGCAGCTTCACGCCAAGTTCCCGTTCGGCCTCCCGTGCGCCCCTTTCCATCTCGATGAAGAACGGGTTGGTCAGGGTCTTCATCACCAGCGCAATGGTGGGTCTGGCGGTCCGGGCGGCGGGGGGATGGGGCGTGAGCGCGGCGGCCCGCGTGCCGGGCGGGCCCGTGACCGCAGGGCCCGGCGGGCCATCGCCGCAGCCGGCCAGGGCGGCCGCGGCGAACAGCACCAGCGTGAAAAGCAGACTCGGGATGGACTTCTGTTCAAACATGCGCACGGCCTGGCGGATTCCTGTCAACGAAACACCTTATTTCAACCTGGGTCACGGAACCTTGCCGGAGGTCATAAAACAGTGCGGCAGGCATAGGAGGGCCGCAGTCCGGGCGTCCGCCCCCCGCATCCGCCTCGAATGCCTTCGTGCCGCGGCGGGGCGGTGAATCACGGAATGGCCAGGGGCGGGCGCGGCGGGAGGGATGCGCCGGCGGCGCCGGGCGCGAGCGGGACCCGCAGGACCGACCGGGTGACCGGCCACTGGCCCTTGAGCACGTTGCGCCCGTCGTCGTTGCCGAAGGCCAGGTAGCCGTACTTGCCGTAGTGGGGAACCCTCCGCGCCAGTCCCTCCACCATGGCCGCATCGTCGCCGCCGAGCCAGCCCAGCACCCGATTCGCGCCATCCTGGGCGGTGAGCACGAGACTGTGGCTGGCCAGGGGGTAGCGCCGCTCGTCCACGCGCAGGCCGTCCGCGTCCAGGGTGGCGCCGGTCAACGCTTCCCGGAAAGCGGGCAGGAAGCGGTTCTCGCGCCCGAACAGGAGCACGGTCGTGCCGTCGGGCAGCCGCTGCAGGTCGGCGTCCTCGACGATTCGCACCTGCGGCTGTCCCTCCGCCCAGTCCCGCGCCAGCGCGCGGTAGGCTCCGCGCAGCGGTTCCGGGGCCGCCGCCGGCAGCACCAGCAGCAGCCGCTCGGCGCCCAGCACGCGGCCCAGGGCCGGCGGACGCTCACTGGGCGCGAGCTGGCGGAAGAGGTCGAAACGGGGATCCACCGCCAGGAACCGGGGGCGCTCGGGCAGTTCGAGGCGCACCGCGGCCTCGGGCCCCGCCATCTCCACCCGGCCGGTGCGCGGCGCGGCTTCTCCCGCCAGGGTGAGGGCGTAAGGCACATCGAGCCGGTAGGCATCGCCCGCCTGGGTCTGGCGCAACCGGAAGCGCAGCTCCCAGCCGGCCCCCGCCGGTGCGGCCGCAACCCGGTCCAGCACCAGCCGCGGAGCGCCGCTCTCGGCCACCCACTGCCGGAAGAACCCGGAAAGGTCCCGTCCCGAAACCGTCTCGAAGGCCTTCCGCAGCTGGGGGAAGCCGGCCACGCGGAAGCGGTTCTCGGCGTAGAAGCGGCGCAGGCCGGCCACGAACACCGGGTCGCCCAGCTTCAGGCGCAGCATGTGATAGAGCATCATGCCCTTGTCGTAGCCCACCGCCTGGGTGGAGCCGCCGTGGCGGGCGTGGAACTCCGCGAGGGGAAAGTCGCGCTCGCCCGCGGCGGAGTCGGCATAGCGCTGCAGCGCCGTGCGCCGGTACGCCGCTCCCTCGCCCCGCTCCTCGGCCAGCCAGTGGTCGGCGAGGTAGGTGGTCAGGCCCTCGGCCCAGTTGCCGTGTGCGTAGTCGATGTAGACGCTGTTGCCCCACCAGTTGTGGAGAATCTCGTGGGGGTAGGAGGTGTGCACGATGAAGGGCAGCCGGATTACCTGCGAGCCCAGCAGGGTGAAGGAGGGCATTCCGTAGCCGCTCTGCCAGAAGTTCTCCACCAGGGCGAACTTCGCGTACGGGTAGGGGCCGAGGAGGGCGCTGTAGCGCGACAGGTAGGCGTCCGTGGCCGCCAGGTAGGTCTCCGCCAGCGCCGGGTCCGGCTCCCGCAGGTAGACCTGGGCCTCGGCCACGCGGCCGGCGCGCCGGTACAGGGTCCACCGGGCCGCCACCAGGTAGATGTCGTCCTGGGGCCGTTCCTCCCGCCAGCGGACCCGGATCCGCTTCCCTTCGGTCTGCGCGTCCGGTCCCGCGCCCTGGCTGACCGCCAGCCAGCCCGCCGGCAGGTCCACCTTCAGGGTAAAGGCCTGCAGCGTGTCCGGCAGATAGGGATACCAGGCCGCGGCTCCGTCGAGGAACACCCCTTCCGGGCCGATGTTGCCGCGGCTCGAGGCCCGCTCGCGTCCCACATCCTCGTTGCCGCGCGTCACGCCGTGGCGGATGCTCCCGCCGTAGCGCAGGGTGATCCGCCGAACCCCGGGCGGCGGCTCCAGGCGGTAGGTCGCCACCGAACCGTCGGCGGACAGCCGGATCCGGGTGAGGCGCGCACCGGGCGTTTCCGGCCGCGGGTCGAGACCGGCGTGAAGCATGAACCCGACCCGGTCGCCAAGGGCCTCGGGCAGAGTGAGCGTGGCGCGCGCCTGCAGGGTGCCGGCTTCCGGCTCCAGCCGCACCTCCAGGTCGTGGTGCACCACCTCCAGCGCCATGGCGGGCGCGGCCGCCAGGGCGAGACTGATGATCAGGATGAAACGTGCGAGCATAGTGATAGCCAGTAAACTACGGCAAAAGCGGATTGTAGCTGTTCACCACTGGAGACACGGAGCCCAAGGAGGAAACCAAGGCATGAGGCTGCCCCCCACCCGCTGCCGCAATCACGCCTGGAGAGGACGCATTCACCCGCCCTGCCGCCCTCCGTGTCTCCGTGGCGGATACGTTTGACTGCACGGTTCGCGCGCTGCGTGATGAATGGCGAGCCGCATCCGGCGGACCGCGGGACGCCCCTCCCGCCGGTCTCCGGGCGGCCACACGAACCGCGACCTCCGTCCGTTGTCTACAGTTCAGGTAACACAATCCCCATTACTGACCGCAACCGGGCCCGTTAGTGCGGCCCGAACAGGAGACCGGCGTGTCCAGAACGATACCTGCAGCCCTGGCTGTCCTGATGGGCGTGCTTTTCAGCCCGCCACTGTTCGCCATGCCCGGCGCCGCCGCGGAGGAGAGCGGGGCGGCGGTGCTGACGCCGGACGTGAATCCCGATTTCGAGACGCTGGCCGCGGGACACCGGGCCCGGGCCCTGGACCTCAAGAGCGTCACCACGCTGGAGGGCATCATCTGGCCCCTGTCCAGGGTGCGGGTGGTCTTCGTGGGCGAGGGCCACGACCGCTATGAGCACCACCTCAACCAGCTGGACATCATCCGCAGCCTGCACCAGGGCAAGCCGGATCTGGCCATCGGCATGGAGTTCTTCCAGTGGCCGTTCCAGTCGGTGCTGGATCGCTACATCGCCGGGGAGATCGACGAGCGCACCTTCCTGCGGGAGACCGAGTACTACAAGCGCTGGCGCTACGATTACCGCCTCTACCGCCCCATCCTGCAGTACGCCCGCGAGAACCGCATTCCGGTCATCGCCCTCAATGTTCCCGCCGAACTGACCCGGAAGGTGGCGGAGGGCGGTTTCGAGTCGCTGACCCCGGAGGAGCGCGCCCGCCTCCCGGCGGAGATCGATCATGGCGACACCGCCTACCGTGAGCGGCTGCGGCAGATCTTCGAAATCCATGCCCCCAGCGACGAGCGCAGCTTCGAGAACTTCGTCAGCGCCCAGCTGCTCTGGGACGAGGGCATGGCCGAGACCGCGGCCAGCTGGCTGCGCGCGAATCCGGGCCGGAGCATGGTGATCCTGGCCGGATCCGGCCACCTCATGTACGGATCCGGGATTCCCAACCGCCTGCAGCGGCGGGTGCCGGGCAAGCACCTCATCGTGCTCAACGGTGCGGAGGCGGCCCTGACTCCCGAGGCCGGCGACTATGTGCTCATCCGTCCCGAGGAGGAGCTTCCTCGCGGCGGACTCATGGGCGTTTTCCTCGATGAGCGGGACGAGGGCGTCTATGTCGGCAAGCTGGACAGCGGGAGCGGCGCCGCCGCCGCCGGCATCCACAAGGGCGATCGCATCCTCAGCGTGGACGGTTTCGACGTCAACGACTACGCGGACATCAAGATCGCCCTGCTCGATCGCAAGCCCGGCGACCGGGTTGCGGTGAGCGTTGAGCGCGACGGGCTCTTCTCCTCCTCCCACCAGCTCGATTTCGAGGTGGAGCTGAAGTAGGGGGGGCAACGGGACAAGGGGCAAGGGACAAGGGACAAGGGACAAGGGACAAGGGACAAGGGACAAGGGACAAGGGACAAGGGACAAGGGACAAGGGACAAGGGACAAGGAATTGTAGGTGCAGATTCATCTGCACAAGGGCGCCTGGGTTCAACGCCCTGCCCGGCCGGATGAATCCGGCCCTACAGTGCAGTCACCAGTCACCAGTCACCAG
>JAQVKR010000511.1 GCA_028694565.1 Gammaproteobacteria bacterium
CTACGTGCAGGTGGAGGGCACCGACCTCCGCATCGGCTTCATCACCCCCCTGTCCCGGCACTTCTGCGGCACCTGCAACCGCGTCCGCCTGGGAGTGGACGGCACCCTCTACCTGTGCCTGGGCCAGAACCACCGGGTGGAGCTGCGCCCGCTGCTGCGCGCCGGCGCCGACGACGCGGCGCTGCGCTCGGCCGTGGCCGCGGCCATCGCCCGCAAGCCCGAGCGCCACAGCTTCAACGAAGCCCCGGGGCAGGTGGTCCGCTTCATGTCCCAGACCGGCGGGTGAGCAATAGATGCTCTGTTGACAGGATTCACAGGATTGACGGGATTTGAGTAAGACTCTCTATCCGCAGATTACCCCGATCTGGAATCAGGCCGGGAAAACCTGATGACGCTGGAACACACCCGGCATATCTGCCGGGATCCCGGCTTCAGACCGGGTCAGCGGTGGATATAACGGGCTTTTGTTATTTCAATCCTGTTAATCCTGTAAATCCTGTCTATTCAAACAAAAGCTCACTCCCCGATGTGGACCACCACCCGGCGCGGGCCGGCGGCGTGGCGGTGCTCCCAGAGGTAGATGCCCTGCCAGGTGCCGAGCGCCAGGCGGCCGCCGCTGACGGGGATGGACAGGCTGACGGCGGTGAGGACGGCCTTGATGTGGGCGGGCATGTCGTCCTCGCCCTCCAGGGTATGGCTGTAGAGGGCGTCCCCCTCCGGCACCAGCCGGTTGAGCCAGCGCTCCAGGTCGCGGCGGGCCGAAGGGTCGGCGTTCTCCTGGATGATCAGGCTGGCGGAGGTGTGCTGCAGGAACAGGGTGCAGAGACCTTCCCGGATGCCCGACTCCCTGACCGCCGCCTCCACCCGGCCGGTGAACTCCACCAGCCCCTGGCCCCGCGCGCTGACGCTCAGATGGGTTATCATCTTCTCTATCCTGTCCGCTCGCTCCGGGTGCATGTTAACGCTCCCGGAGCGGAAGCCGAAACCGAACCGCCACCGATGCCGCCATGAGACACCGCCACTACAGCCTTCCCGACCGCCTGCTGATGGAACTCGACCAGGGGCTGCGCACCCTGTTCGGCCGTCCGCGCACCACCGGGCGCACCAACCCCGCCGGGGCCGTTCCCGATGCGGAGCTGACCGAGGGCGAGCGGAGCCACGCGGCCGGCCTGATGCGGGTCGACCATGCCGGCGAGGTCTGCGCCCAGGCGCTCTACCAGGGCCAGGCCCTGACCGCCCGGCTGCCCGGGGTCCGCGATCGGATGGCGCGGGCGGCCCAGGAGGAGAACGATCACCTGCTCTGGTGCGAACAGCGCCTGGAGGAGCTGGGCAGCCACAAGAGCTGGCTCAACCCGGCCTGGTATGCCGGCTCGCTGGCCATCGGCGCCTTCGCCGGCTGGGCCGGGGACAAGTGGAGCCTGGGCTTCGTGGTGGAGACCGAGCGCCAGGTGGTGAGGCACCTCGACGACCACCTGGCCCAGCTGCCGCCCGGCGACGGACGCAGCCGCGCCATCCTGGAGCAGATGCGCGAGGACGAGGCCCGGCACGCCGACACCGCGCTGGAAGCCGGTGCGGCCCCCCTGCCCGGGCCCGTGCGCGGACTCATGGGGCTGGTCTCCAGGGTGATGACCCGCACCGCCTATCATCTCTGAGGCGGCCGCCCCGCAGTTTCAATCTGCAACCCCGCCCATTGCAGATTGCCGCAGCCCCTGCGGGCATGCACGTCGATACGCCCGCATTTCAACAAGTTGCGTCACTCCAAAAGGTGGCACCGGGTTTGCTGCTCCATCGACGGCGGCGATCGGAACGCCGCGCCCCTTGCCGGGCGCCGGCGGCCCGGTCCCCGACCGACCACCGTCCCCCCGCTCCGACAGAAGCCCGGAACGGTCCCACCGCCCGATGGAAGGAGAGTCGAAACATGACCCGCGACAGCGTCACCCTTACCCGCCTGCTTCTCGCCGCCCTGCTCACCGTGGCGCTCGCCCTGCCGGCCCTTGCCGATGGCAAGCCCCACAAGCTGGTGATCCAGGTCAGCACCGACGATCCCCAGACCCAGGCCATCGCCATGAACAACGCCGTGAACCTGCAGAAGGACCTCGGCATGGACAACGTGGAGATCGAGATCGTCGCCTATGGACCCGGGCTCGGCATGCTCACCCGGCAGAGCGAGCTGTCCGGGCGGGTGCAGAGCCTGGCCCTGCAGGACATCACCTTCAGCGCCTGCAACAACACCATGAAGGGGATCGAGAAGAGGACCGGCAGGATGCCGGAGCTCACCGAGGGGGTCCAGGTGGTTCCCGCGGGGGTCACCCGCATCATGGAGCTGCAGGAGCAGGGCTACGCCTACGTGCGCCCCTGAACCCCGGCGGCGGAATCGAGTAGGAGGCGGGGTCACCCCCGCCGTCCTCTCACACCACCGTACGTGCGGTTCCGCATACGGCGGTTCATGAAAGACTCTGGAGTCGTCGCGTCGTATCCAGCAGCGACACCAGACCCAGAC
>JAQVKR010000054.1 GCA_028694565.1 Gammaproteobacteria bacterium
GTGAAGGCGGGATCGCCCGCCACCAGCCGCTGGGTGAGGACATTGTCGGCCACCTCCGGGAGCAGTGGCACGTCCTGGGCCGCGAAGGGCACCCCGAGGCCGTCGAACAGGCGCCGGTAGAGGGCCATGTGGGTGACCGAGTCGAGCACTCCGCGCAGGTCGGCGAAGTCCTCGGGGTGGGCGCTGCTCACCCCGTACTCGTCGGCCAGCAGCTGGGCCAGCACCGTCTGCACCAGCTCCGAGATCCGCTCGTTGAGCACGCCGTAGGGCAGCGGCATGAGGCCGTGGAACCGCCCCAGCGCCAGGGCCACGCACTGGCGGGTGTTCTTCACCTGGTTGAAGTAGTGCAGGGCGAAGCGCAGGAACTCGTCGCGGCTGAACGCCCCCTCGGCGAAGCGCAGGAAGAAGGGGTGGCGCCAGACCGGGTGCTCCATGACGTGGGCGTGCAGCTCCCGGAACAGCTCATGGAGCCGCGCGCCGTCGAACAGCAACGCCCGGGGAAAGGCACTGCCCGGATCGGCCGCGGCCACGGATCGCAGCCCCTCGAGCAGGCCGCGCAGGGGGTTGCCCGGCGCATCGAGCTGGCCGATGATGCGGGCGAAGTCGGCCGCCTGGCCGGTCTTGAACCGCTCCAGCAGCGCCAGGGGCTCCAGCTCGGGCAGGTCGGGGAAGGGATGCACGCCGGGCAGCAGGCGCAGGGCGCCGTCGGGCTGCTGTTCCAGCAGGTCGGTGAGCCGGTGGGGAAGAGAGCGGTTCGCGGGCTGGGTCATGCTAGTCTTGTGGGCTGGCCCTGGAAGCAATTCAGCAAATCCTTATGTTACTGTCGGCAGCCGGCGAACAAAACGCCACCGATTGCGCGGCCATTCCCCGCCCGCGCCCCGGGAACCAGGAGGACGAGATGAACATCGCGCTGCTGGGCACCGGCCTCATGGGCCAGCCGCTGGGCGCCCGCCTGCTGGCCGCCGGTCACAGCCTGTGGGCCTGGAACCGCACTCCCGGCCGCGCCGCCGGGCTGGTGGAGCTCGGGGCTGGCCTGGCCCGGGACCCGGTGGAGGCCCTGCGCCACGCCGAGGCGGTGGTGCTGATGCTGACCGACGCGGCGGCCATCGGGACCAGCCTGCTCACCGCCGCCGCCCGGACGGAGCTGCGGGACCGGCTGGTGGTGCAGATGGGCACCATCGCCCCCGCCGAGAGCCGCGCCATCGGGGCGGCGGTGGAGGAGGCCGGCGGCACCTACCTGGAGGCGCCGGTGCTGGGCAGCATTCCCGAGGCCCGCGACGGCACGCTCCTGGTCATGGCCGGCGGCACGCCCGCGGCGCTGGAGCGCGCCGCCCCGCTGCTGCGCTGCTTCGGCGGCGACCCGATCCACGTGGGCCCGGTGGGCCGGGCCGCGGCGCTGAAGCTGGCCCTGAACCAGCTCATCGGCGCGCTCACCTCCGGCTTCGCCCTGAGCCTGGGGCTGGTGCAGCGCGAAGGGGTCCCGGTGGAGACCTTCATGACGGTGCTGCGCCGGAGCGCGCTCTACGCCCCCACCTTCGACAAGAAGCTGGAGCGGATGCTCGGCGACGACTACGCCAACCCAAACTTCCCGGTGAAGCACCTGCTCAAGGACCTGCGCCTGTTCGCCGCGGCGGCCCGGGAACAGGGCCTCGACCCGGCCCTGGCGGAGCTGGTGGGCGGGGTGCTGGAGCGGGCGCAGGCGCAGGGGCTGGGGGATCAGGACTACTCGGCGCTGTTCTACGCCCTGCGCGGCCCGCGGCCGGTAACCTGAGCCGGCGGCGCCGGTCTCAACCTCACCGCCGGGGAGTCGGCACGGAGCCGCCCGGACATTCACTCTACGCCACGGAAATCCATGGAACGCCTCATCGAAAACACGCTTTACGCCAGCCGCTGGCTGCTGGCCCCCATCTACCTGGGGCTGAGCCTGGCGCTGCTGGCGCTCGGCATCAAGTTCTTCCAGGAGCTCGCCCACCTCCTGCCCCACGTCTTCGACACCCCGGAGACGGACCTGGTGCTCACCGTGCTGGCGCTCATCGACATGACCCTGGTGGGCAGCCTGCTGGTGATGGTGATGTTCAGCGGCTACGAGAATTTCGTCTCGCGCCTGGATCTCGAGGAGAGCAGCCACAAGCTGGAGTGGCTGGGCAAGCTCGACGCCGGCAGCCTGAAGCTGAAGGTGGCCGCCTCCATCGTGGCCATCTCCTCCATCCACCTGCTGCGCGCCTTCATGAACGCCCAGCACATTCCCAACGACAAGCTGCTCTGGTATGTCATCATCCACCTCACCTTCGTGGCCTCGGCGGTGTTCATGGGCCTGCTGGACAGGATGACGAAGCATTGAGCGATGGGTGATGCGTGATGGGTGATGGGTGATGGGTGATGGGTGATGGGTGATGGGTGATGGGTATGATGATGTCTTTTCTCATCACGCATCACTCATCACCGTGAATGCGTGAAGGCGTGAATGCGTGAATGCGTAGGGCCGGATTCATCCGGCCGGGCAGGGCGCAACGCTCATCACCATGCGTGCGACGACAGGAGAGAGCCCATGAAGACCAGCCTGCTGCTGGTGGCGCACGGCAGCCGCCGCGCCGCCTCCAACGACGAGGTGCGCCGCCTCACCGAGGCCCTGGCCGAGCGGGCCGGCGATCGCTACCACGGGGTCAGCTGCGCCTTCCTGGAGCTCGCCGAGCCCTCCATCCCGGACGGCGTGCGCGCCTGCCTCGACGCCGGCGCCGGGGAGGTGGTGGTCCTGCCCTTCTTCCTCTCCGCCGGCCGCCACGTGGCCGAGGACATCCCCGGCGAGGTGGAGAAGGTGCGCGCCGAGCGGCCCGATGCCCGCATCCGCATCGCCCCCTACCTGGGCGCCGCCGCGGAGATCCCCGCCCTGCTGCTGGGGCTGGCCGCGCGGTAGCCGCCACGCCCGCCGCCCCGGCCGGCTGATATACTGCAGGGAACCGGGCCGTTCCGTGCCCGCTTTCCGGGAGCGTCCATGTCCTCCGAAGAACCTCTCATCGCCGTTTTCGTCGACTACGAGAACCTCGCCATCGGCGTGCGCGACATGAACAGCGGCGAGTTCCAGATCGAGCTGGTGCTCAAGCGCCTGCTGGAGAAGGGCCGCATCGTCTTCAAGCGCGCCTACTGCGACTGGAGCCACTACCGCTCGGCGGTACGGGAATTCCACCTGCAGGGCATCGAGCTCATCGACATCCCCCAGAGCAAGGTGAGCGGCAAGAACAGCGCCGACATCCGCATGGTGGTGGACGCCATCGATCTCTGCTACGCCAAGCAGCACATCGACATGTTCGCCCTGCTCTCCGGCGACAGCGACTTCTCCCCCCTGGTCTCCAAGCTCAAGGAGAACGACAAGCGGGTGCTCGGCTGCGGCGTGAAGAGCTCCACCTCGGATCTGCTCATCAGCAACTGCGACGAGTTCATCTACTACGACGACCTGATCCGCGAGACCCAGAAGCCGAAACCGAGCCAGCGCCGCAAGCGCGGCTCCAAGGCGCCTCCCGCCGACGCCAAGCAGCAGGAGTCCCTGGATCGGCTGATGGAGATCATCCACTCCCTCGAGCGCGACTACGATCCCCTGTGGGGCTCGCTGGTGAAGCAGACCATCCGCCGCGTCTACCCCGGCTTCAACGAGTCCTACTACGGCTACCGCAGCTTCGCCGAGCTGCTGAAGGCGGCCCAGGCCGAGGGGCTCATCGAGCTGGAGTACGACGAGCAGCGCGGCAACTACGAGGTCCGCACCAAGGGGGACTGAGCGCCCGTGAACAGCGCCCTCCCGCCGCCCGGCGACATCGAGAGCGGTCCCGACGCGGGAACCTTCCGGCTCACCGGCGCCTGGACCACCGCCCACCTGGAGCGGCTGCGGCTGCGGCTGGAGCGCAGCCCGTGGCCGGCCGCCGGCGCGGTCCGGCTGCAGGCCGGGGCGCTGGAAGCCCTGGACACGGGCGGAGCCTGGCTGCTGCAGGGCCTGCTGGGAGAGCTGCGGGGCCGCGGCCTGCAGCCCCGGCTCGACGGGCTGCGCGGGGAGTTCACCGCGCTGCTGGAGCTGGTGCGGGAGCGGCTCGGCGAATCGGTCCCCGCCGCCCCGCCGCCCCGCGAGGGGACATTGGCCTGGCTCGGGCGCGAGGCCTGGCGCCGGGCCGAAGAGGGCCTGGCCCTGCTCGCCTTCTTCGGCGAGACGGTGGTGGCGCTGGGGCGCAACCTCCTCCACCCGGGCCGCATCCGCCGCCACGCCCTGCTGGAGAGCCTGCAGAGCGCTGGGGTCAACGCCCTGCCCATCCTCGCGCTGCTCTCCTTCCTCATCGGCGTGGTCATCGCCTACCAGGGCGGGGTGCAGCTGAAGACCTACGGGGCCAACATCTTCATCGTGGAGCTGGTCACCATCACCATGCTGCGCGAGCTGGCCCCGCTGATGGCGGCCATCATCGTGGCCGGGCGCACCGGC
Source organism: Gammaproteobacteria bacterium (assembly GCA_028694565.1). Classification (GTDB taxonomy): domain Bacteria; phylum Pseudomonadota; class Gammaproteobacteria; order DSM-26407; family DSM-26407; genus Thioalbus. The sequence goes on from JAQVKR010000054.1 coordinate 4,460, forward strand.
TCGGCCTTCACCGCGCAGATCGGCACCATGCAGGTGACCGAGGAGATCGACGCCCTGCGCACCATCGGCATCGCCCCCATGGACCTGCTGGTGCTGCCCAAGCTGTTCGGGCTGGTGCTGGCACTGCCCCTGCTCACGGTCTTCGCCGACGCCTTCGGCGTCCTCGGCGGCATGACCATGGCCACCCTGATGCTGGACGTGAGCTTCGGCGACTTCCTCGACCGCGTCCCCCAGGCGGTGTCGGCCACCTCGTTCCTGATCGGCGTGGGCAAGGCGCCCGTGTTCGCCGCCATCATCGCCCTGGTGGGCTGCTACCAGGGGTTCCGGGTCAGCGGCGGGGCCGACAGCGTGGGCCGCCAGACCACCAAGAGCGTGGTGCAGTCCATCTTCCTGGTGATCATCGCCGATGCCGTCTTCTCCATCCTCTACAGCTGGCTGGGGATCTGAGCATGGCCGCGGACACCGTCATCGAGGTCGAGGGGCTGCGCACCTGCTTCGGCGAGACCTGCATCCACGACGGGGTGAATCTGTCGGTGCGGCGCGGGGAGGTGCTGGGAATCGTGGGCGGCAGCGGTACCGGCAAGTCGGTCCTGCTGCGGGAGATCATCATGCTGCACGAACCCACCGCCGGCACCATCCGCCTGTTCGGGGAGGAGACCGGTGACCTCGACGAGGCCGCCGCCGATCGCCTGCGCCGGCGCATGGGAGTGATGTTCCAGCATGGAGCCCTGTTCAGCTCGCTCACGGTGCTGGAGAACGTGATGGTCCCGCTCCGGGAGCAGCTGCGGCTGCCCCCGGCGCTGATGGAATCGGTGGCCGCGCTCAAGATCGCCCTCGCCGGACTCCCCGCCGACGCCGGCCCGAAGTTTCCCCGCCAGCTCTCCGGCGGCATGCTCAAGCGCGCCGCGGTGGCGCGGGCGCTGGCGCTGGATCCGGAGCTGCTGTTCCTCGACGAACCCAGCGCCGGGCTGGACCCGGTCTCCGCCAACGCCCTGGACGAGCTCATCCTGCAGCTGCGCGACTCCCTGGGGCTGACGGTGGTGATGGTGACCCACGATCTCGACTCCCTGTGGCGGGTCTCCGACCGGGTCGCCTTCCTGGGGGAGAAAAAGGTCATCGGACTGGGTAGCATGGAGACACTGAGCCGCTCGGAGCATCCGCTGATCAGCACCTACTTCCAGGGACCGCGGGGCCGGGCAGCCAAGGAGCACGCATGGGCGGGAAGGTAAACTACACGCTGGTGGGGCTGTTCGTCCTGCTGCTCGGCGCCGGGTTCATCGCCACGGTGCTGTGGCTCACCGCGCGCACCGACACGGCGGAGTACGACACCTACGTCGCCTATTTCTCCGAGTCGGTCTCCGGCCTCAACCCCAAGGCGTCGGTCAAGTACCGCGGCGTGGAAGTGGGACGCGTGAACCGGATCGCGCTGGACCGGGACAATCCCGAGCGGGTGCAGCTGCTGCTGGCGATCGAGCGGGACACCCCCGTGAAGGAGGACACGGTGGCGATCCTCTCCACCCAGGGCATCACCGGGCTCGCCTATGTGGAGCTCACCGGCGGCAGCCGCGAGGCCGCCATGCTGAGCGCCGCCCCGGGCGCGCCCTGGCCCGAAATCAGGACCGGCCCCTCGCTGCTGGTGCGCCTGGACACCGCGGTGACCACGGCGCTGACCCAGCTCAGCGAGGTGGCCGAGAGCTTCAACCGGATCAGCGAGCGGCTGCTGGCCCTGCTGGATGCCGACAACCAGCGCGCCATCGCCGGCACGCTGGCCAACGTGGAGTCCATCACCGGCAGCCTCGCCGGGCGCATGGACGCGCTCGGCCGCGGCCTGGAGGAGCTGAAGGTGGTGCTGGAGAATACCGCCCGGGCCAGCGCCGGGCTGCCCGAGGTGATGCGCCAGGCCCAGGCCGGCATCGAGACGGTCACGGCGAGCGCGGCGAGCATCGACCGCCTCGCCCGCGATCTCGACGGGGTGGTGGTGGAGGGCGGCGCGGAGATGAACCGCCTCACCCGTGAGACCCTCGCCCCGCTCGGCCCCCTGCTGGCCGAGTTGCAGCGCCTGGTGGGCGCCCTCAACCGCTTCACCCAGGACCTGGAACAAAAACCCAACCTGCTGCTGCTCGGACGCCCCGCCCCGGCGCCCGGGCCCGGGGAGTGATCGCCATGCACCCTGTCCGTTGGCTGCTGCTTGCCCCGCTCCTCATCCTGCTGCCGGGCGGGTGCGCCACCTTCCCGGGCCAGAGCGCCGGCAAGCCGATGCAGACCTACATGCTGGCGCCCGAGCCGGCCGCCCGCGCGCCCGCGCCGGGGACGGGCCCGGTGCTGCTGGTCTCCACGCCCCAGGCCGAGGCCGGCTACGACAGCCGGCGGATGGCCTATACCGAGCGGCCGTTCGAGCTGCGCTACTTCGCCAACAACGCCTGGGCGGACGACCCGGCGCGGATGCTGGAGCCGCTGCTGGTGCGGCGGCTAGAGGCCCTGGGCAGGTACCGCGCGGTCATCACGCCGGGCGCCGGCGCCGATGCCGGGCTGCGGCTGGACACCTGGATCGAGGCGCTGGTGCAGGAGTTCCAGGTCGCCCCGGCGCGGGCAAGGATCGTGCTGCGGGTGCAGCTGACGGATCTGGCCGGGCGGCGGATACTGGCCAGTGAGCGCATCGAGGCGACGGCGCCCACGCCCAGCGCGGATCCCTACGGCGGCGTCATCGCCGCCAACCGGGCGCTGGAGCAGGCGCTCGACCGGGTGGCGGACATCTGCGCCGGAGCGGGCGGCGAGTGAGGGGGCGCAGATGATTCCACGCCAGGGCGCGAAGGCGCAAAGGACGCCGGGGAGGAGCAAGGCCGTTTCGCCGCGGGATTCATTGGCGCCCTGATTCATGGGCGCCCGGGGGTTCCGGATGGACGGGGTGCGAAACGGCGGCGGAAAGCGGGAATGCTCCCGCCGCCGGCTTCGATCAGTCGTGGTGATGGCCGCCGGGGCCGTGTACGTGGCCGTGCTCCATCTCCTCGGCGGTGGCGTCGCGGACTTCGCGCACGGTGACGTCGAAGTTCAGGGTCACGCCGGCGAGCGGGTGGTTGCCGTCGACGGTGACCGTTTCGCCCTCGATATCCACCACCGTCACCACCAGCGGGCCGGTGTCGGTGCTGGCGTGGAACTGCATCCCCACCTGCAGGTCCTCGGCGCCCTGGAAACGGTCCTTCGGGACCTCCTGGCGCAGGGTGTCCATCCGTTCGCCGTAGCCCTGTTCCGGCGGAACGCGCACGTTGAGCTGCTCACCCGTCTGCTTGCCCTCGAGAGCCGACTCCAGGCCCGGGATGATGTTGTTCATCCCGTGGATGTAGGCCAGGGGCTCGCGCCCGTCCGAGGAGTCGATGACGGCACCATCATCATCGGTCAGGGTGTAGTCGATGGTGACGACCTTGTTCTTGGCAATCTGCATGATCGGAAAACCTGTATTTGCTGATAAAGTTTCGAGGATACGCCCCCCATCCGCCGATGTCCAAGAAGGGGTGGGCAACCATTCTGCAACTATTTGATCGGCGCCGGCAAACCGGCCCGGACCTGCGCCAGTCCGGGCATTCGATGCTGGCGCGCACACGGCTCCCCGACAGAGGTCGATCATGCCCCGGATCCGGCACCGGCTCACGCCGCTGAACATCGCCATCGGCTACGGCCTGCTGGCCGCCCTCTGGATACTCTTCTCCGATCGGCTGGTCCTGCAACTCGCCGGAAGCGCCGAACAGCTGCACCGGATGCAGACAATCAAGGGCTGGGCGTTCGTGGGCGTCACCGCGATTCTCCTGTTCCTGGTGGTCAACGGCCTGCGCAACCAGCTGATCCGCTCGCGCCGCGAGCTGGCCGCGAGCGAGGCCCACTACCGCAGCCTGGTGGAGAACGTTTCCGACGCCGTGGCCGTCCTCGACGCCGCCGGGACCATCCGCTACCAGAATCCCAGCTCGGAGTCCCTGCTGGGCTACCACCCGGGCGATCTCGAGGGCCTGGCCGCCGCCGAGATAATCCACCCCGAGGACCAGCCCCGGGCGCTGGCCAAGATTGCCGCCTTGGCCGGCAACCCGGGCAGCCAGGCGAAGCTGGAGCTGCGCCTGCTGCGCCACGACCACGCCTGGGTGCCGGTGGAGGTCACGGGACGCTCGGACCGCCACGCCGACGGCCGGGTGGAAATCGCCGTGGTGAGCCGGGACATCAGCGATCGCCGCCAGGCCCAGCGCGAGGCCGAGCAGCACCAGGCGGACCTGGAAAGCCTGCTGGAATTCTCGGCCGAGCTGGCCTCGCGCACCGATTTCGACGAAATCGCCGACCGGGCGCTGGAGACCGGTGCCCGCCTGCTGGGCCTGGATGCCTGCGCGCTGATGCGGCCGGGCCGCCAGCCCGGCACCCTGGTGGCCCGGCGGGTGCTGAATTGGCCCGCCGAACACGTGGATCGCCTCATCTTCGGGCCGGGGGAGGGGCTCTCCAGCCATGTGCTGCGGACATGGAAGCCGGCGGTGGCGCGGGACTACACCCGCGAGGAGCGCTTCGCGGCGCCCGCCGTGGCCCTGGAGGCGGGCATGCGCTCGGCGGTCGCGGTGCCCATGCTGGCCGACGAGGAGATCACCGGCGTGCTGGTGGGCCACACCAGGACGCTCCGGCAGTTCACCGGGCGGGAGATCGCACTCCTGCAGACCGTGGCCAACCAGGCCGCGCTGACCCTGCGCAACGCCGAGAGCCGCGCCGCGCTGTCCGAGAGCGAAACGCGCCACCGCTCCCTGGTGGAGCAGCTCCAGGAGGGCATCTTCCGCACCGACGGACAGGGCCGGGCCACCTTCCTCAACCCGGCCTGGGAGGTCATCACCGGCTTCCCGGTGGCCGAGGCGCTGGGCCGGTGCATCTTCAATTTCACCCCCTGGCGCGACCGGGCCGCCACCAAGCGGCGCTTCCACGTCCTGCTGACGGGCGGGGCCACCGAGCTGCGCGAGGAGATCCGCTTCCGGACCCGGGACGGCAGCCCGCGCTGGATCCAGGTGCATGCGCGGCGCATCGAGGACGCCGCCGGCGCGGTCATCGGCTGCGCCGGCACCCTCGTGGACATCAGCGAGCAGCGCCGCCTGAAGCGCTCGCTGGAGGAGAGCGAGGCGCGCCTGCGCTCGCTCATCAACGCCACGCCCGACATCATCTGCTTCAAGGACGGCGACGGCCGTTGGCTGGAGGCGAACGCGGCGAACCTGGAGCTCTTCGAGCTGCGGGGCGTGGATTACCGCAACCGCACCGATGCCGAGCTCGCCGGGCACTCCGCCGCCTACCGCATGTTCCTCGAGGCCTGTGCCCACAGCGACGGGAACGCCTGGCGCAACGGCGCCCCGACCCGCGGCGAGGAGCGCATCTCCCGCACCGACGGCGGCGAGAAGGTCTACGACGTCATCAGGGTGCCGCTGTTCAACGGCGACGGCAGCCGCCTGGGCCTGGTGGTGCTGGGCCGCGACGTGACCGAGCAGAGCCGGGCCCTGGAAGCCCTGAGCGAGAGCGAGGGCCGCTACCGGCAGATATTCGAGAACAACGGCGCCATCAAGCTGCTCATCGACCCCGCGGATCTCTCCATCGTGGACGCCAACCCCGCGGCGGCCGCGTTCTACGGCTACCCGCTGGAGCGGCTGCGGAGGATGCGGATGACCGAGATCGACATCATCCCCCGGGAGGCCATCGAGGCGGAGAAGGCCCGGGCCCGGCAGGAATCACGACCTTTGCAGCTCCGCCATCGCCTCGCCTCCGGCGAGGTACGGACCATCCAGGCCCACGTGGGGCAGGTGGAGGTGGACGGCCGGGAGCTGGACTACGCCATCATCCAGGACGTCACCGATGGCCAGCGGGCGGAAGAGCAGCTGCGGCTCGCCGCCCGCGTGTTCGAGAGCACCAACGAGGGCGTGGTGGTGACCGCCACCGACGGAACCATCCTGACCGTCAACAACGCCTTCGAGCGCATCACCGGCTACAAGGCGCCGGAGGTCAAGGGGCAGAACCCGCGCATCCTCAAGTCCGACCG
>JAQVKR010000055.1 GCA_028694565.1 Gammaproteobacteria bacterium
CTTTGACGGCACCCCGAGCCCCGTGAAGGAGCCCGAGAAGACCGACATGGTGATCTTCCGGGAGAACTCCGAGGACATCTACGCGGGCATCGAGTGGGCCGCGGGGACGCCGGAGGTGAAGCAGGTGGTGGAATTTCTCCAGAAGCAGATGGGCGTGAAGAAAATCCGCTTCCCGGAGAGTTCCGGCATCGGCATCAAGCCAGTCGCCCGCGAGGGGACGCGGCGCCTGGTGCGCAAGGCCATCCAGTACGCCATCGACAACGGCCGCCCGTCCATGACCCTGGTGCACAAGGGCAACATCATGAAGTTCACCGAGGGTGCGTTCAAGGAGTGGGGCTACGAGCTGGCCCGGGACGAATTCGGTGCCCAGCCCCTGGACGGTGGTCCCTGGCATGTGCTGAAGAACCCGAAGACCGGTGCCGATATCGTGGTGAAGGACGTGATCGCCGACGCCTTCCTGCAGCAGATCCTGCTGCGCCCGGACGAGTACGATGTCATCGCCACCCTGAACCTGAACGGCGACTACATCTCCGACGCCCTTGCCGCGCAGGTGGGCGGCATCGGCATCGCGCCGGGGGCCAACCTCTCCGACAGCGTGGCCATGTTCGAGGCGACCCACGGCACGGCGCCCAAGTACGCCGGCCAGGACAAGGTGAACCCCGGCTCGCTGATCCTCTCCGCGGAGATGATGCTGCGCCACCTGGGCTGGGTCGAAGCCGCCGACCTCATCGTCAAGGGTATGGAAGGAGCCATCGCCGCCAAGACCGTGACCTATGATTTCGAGCGCCTGATGGATGGCGCGACCCTGCTCTCCTGCTCGCAGTTCGGTGACGCGATGATCGGCAAGATGTAGACCCGCACCGGCGGCGGGGCCGCAAGGCCCCGCCGCCACGCCTCGAGCCACGCCGCCGCCCGGGCAGGATCCGGGGCCCCGGGAACGCCTCTCCCAAAGTCGACTCGCCATGGCGGCCAAGTCGCCCCCGGCGCCCCGAGTCATCTGCCATACTGTTTATAACCACATATTTTTACTACTAATTCCCCCGCTGCCCGGGCACTTCAACTTGCTCGTGCATTTCTGGTCTAATAACTCGGAGGGCAGCGCCCGGAAGGGTGCGCATATCACTCCGGGAACGGATCGCAGACAGTGGAACGATGAGCGACACCGACAAGCACCAGCACGACGACGGCCTGGCGACACAGGAGGCCAAGCCCAAGCTCAAGCGGCCGCCCAGATACAAGGTGGTGCTTCTGAACGACGATTTCACGCCCATGGAGTTCGTGGTGGACATCCTGCAGCAGTTCTTCAACATGGACCGGGAGACGGCCACCCGGGTCATGCTGCAGGTTCACACCCAGGGCAAGGGCGTGTGCGGCATCTACACCCGCGACATCGCCGAAACCAAGGTGACGCAGGTGAACGATTATTCGCGCAGCCATCAGCACCCGCTGCTCTGCACCATGGAAGCGGCCTGAGGCGCGCACGACGGGAGCGAGACCATGCTCAGCCAGGAACTGGAGTTCACCCTCAACGCGGCCTTCCGGGAGGCCGCCCAGAAGCGCCACGAGTACATCACCGTGGAGCATCTGCTGCTGGCGCTGCTGGACAATCCCAGCGCCGCGGAGGTGCTGCGCGCCTGCGGCGCCAACCTGGATCGGCTGCGCCGGGAACTGATCCAGTTCGTCGAGGAGACCACCCCCGTCTTTCCCGCCAGCGCCGCGGAGGGCGAGACGCAGCCCACGCTCGGCTTCCAGCGGGTGCTGCAGCGGGCGGTCTTCCATATCCAGTCCAGCGGCAAGAAGGAAGTGACCGGCGCCAACCTGCTCGTGGCGCTGTTCAGCGAGCAGGAGTCCCACGCCGTCTACCTGCTCCGGGAGCAGGACATCAGCCGGCTGGACGTGCTCAACTACGTGGCCCACGGCATCTCCAAGATCGAGGAGGAGCAGCCGCTCGACCCCGAGTCGCTGCAGGAGGAGGAACAGGCCCAGGCCGTTCCGGGCAAGAGTCCGCTGGAGACCTATGCCACCAACCTCAACGAAAGCGCCCGCCGGGGCCTCATCGACCCGCTCATCGGCCGCGCCCGCGAGGTGGAGCGCACCATCCAGGTGTTGTGCCGGCGGCGCAAGAACAACCCGCTCTACGTCGGCGAGGCCGGGGTGGGCAAGACCGCCATCGCCGAAGGGCTCGCGCGGATGATCGTCGACGATCAGGTGCCCGAGGTGCTGTCGGAGAGCACCATCTACGCCCTCGACCTGGGCGCGCTGCTGGCCGGCACCAAGTACCGGGGCGATTTCGAGAAGCGCCTCAAGGCGGTCCTGCACCAGCTCGAGAACGAACCCGGCTCGATCCTGTTCATCGACGAGATTCACACCATCATCGGCGCCGGCGCCGCCTCTGGCGGCGTCATGGACGCCTCCAACCTGATCAAGCCCATGCTCGCCTCGGGCCAGCTGAAGTGCATCGGGGCCACCACCTACCAGGAGTACCGGGGCATCTTCGAGAAGGATCGGGCCCTGGCGCGGCGGTTCCAGAAGATCGACATCACCGAGCCGTCGGTGGAGGAGACGGTGCAGATCCTGCGTGGCCTGAAGAGCCGGTTCGAGGAGCACCACCAGGTGAAGTACGCGCCGCGGGCCCTGCGCGCGGCGGTCGAACTGGCCGATCGCTACATCAATGATCGTCACCTGCCGGACAAGGCCATCGACGTCATCGACGAAGTGGGCGCCCGCCAGCGGCTGCTGCCCCCGTCACGGCGCCGGCGGACCATCACCGTGGGCGACGTGGAGCAGGTGGTGGCGGGCATGGCGCGGATTCCGCCCAAGAACGTCTCCGCCTCGGACAAGGACGCCCTGCGCACCCTGGAGCGGGATCTCAAGCTCGCGGTGTTCGGCCAGGACGAGGCCATCGAGACTCTCGGCGCGGCCATCAAGATGTCCCGCGCCGGGCTGGGGAACCCGGACAAGCCCATCGGATCGTTCCTGTTCGCCGGCCCCACCGGCGTGGGCAAGACCGAGGTGACGCGGCAGCTGGCCCGGATCATGGGCATCGAGCTCATCCGCTTCGACATGTCCGAGTACATGGAGCGGCACACCGTCTCCCGCCTCATCGGCGCGCCCCCCGGCTACGTCGGCTACGACCAGGGCGGACTGCTCACCGAGGCCATCACCAAGCATCCCCACGCGGTGCTGCTGCTGGACGAGGTGGAGAAGGCCCACCCGGACGTGTTCAACCTGCTGCTGCAGGTGATGGACCACGGCACCCTGACGGACAACAATGGCCGCCAGGCCGACTTCCGCAACGTGGTCCTGGTGATGACCACCAACGCCGGGGCGGAGCTGGCCGCGCGCCCTTCCATCGGCTTCACCCGCCAGGACCACAGCAGCGACGCGATGGAGGTGATCCGCCGCAGCTTCACGCCGGAGTTCCGCAATCGGCTCGACGCCGTCATTCAGTTCAAGTCCCTGTCCCCGGTGGTCATCGCCCATGTGGTGGACAAGTTCATCTCCGAGCTGGAGCTGCAGCTGGAGGAGAAGGGGGTGTCGCTGGAGGTGGACGAGAGCGCCCGGGAATGGCTGGCGGAGCACGGCCACGACGCGCAGATGGGCGCCCGCCCGATGGCGCGCCTCATCCAGGAGCGGATCAAGCGGCCGCTGGCCGAGGAGCTGCTGTTCGGCAAGCTCGCCCACGGCGGACGTGTGAACGTGACGGCGCACGGCGACGAGCTGGAGTTCGAGATCGAGGCGAAGAGCTGAGAGTCCGCAGGGGTTCGCCTCCCGGCGATCCTCGGGGAGGGCGCGCCCCGGCGCGCTGACCGCGGGCCCGATTCCCGTCGCATGAAGCCTCCGCCGCCCGCCAGGGCGCCGTGCTCGATGCGGGTGGGGCCGACCCCGGCTGCGGGCGGGCGCCGGCGCGTTCCGCGGGCCCCGCTGGACAGGATCCGGGCCGGCGGTGTTCAGGACGGGGACGGCGGCGTGGCCGGCGGCTGCGCGGCGGGGGGAGCCTCAGCGGGTACGGAAGGTGATGCGGCCCTTGGAAAGGTCGTAGGGCGTGAGCTGAACGGTGACCTTGTCACCGGTCAGGATGCGGATGTAGTGCTTGCGCATCTTGCCGGAAATGTGGGCCGTGACGATGTGGCCATTTTCCAGCTCGACCCGGAACATGGTGTTGGGCAGGGTCTCGATGACCGTGCCTTCCATCTCGATATGGTCTTCCTTCGCCATGCAGTGAGCGACCTCCCGCTTCGTTCATGACCAGATGTTGCATCGATGATGCGCGCCGACTTAAGCCGCTTATCATGCACCAAAATGCCGGATTTCGCAAAGTATCCTACCCGCTCGGGGGCCGGTGCCCCCGAGCGGCGGTGGCGCCGATACGCGGCGGACCATCCGGGTTACACTGGCGCCACAATCCCGGCGGGGCCGAGAGCCCCGCGCCATGACAGGAGAGAAGCATGAGTGAGGAGCTCACCCAGGAACAGCGCATCATGCGCATGATGCGCAAGGTGCTGGCCAGCGTCATCCGCGACACCACGCCGCAGCCCGGCATGCGCCACACCCTTTCCGAGGCCACCCTGGAGGGGGTCCGGGACTGTCTCAGCCTCATCGCCGCGCGCGAGGCGGAACTGGCCGCGGCCCTGGGGCTGGAGCGCAACGAGCGTCCCCACTACGTGGACGAGAAGCCGGCCGACGCCACGGTGGTGCGGATCAGCCCGGCATCCCTGCGCAAGCGCGGCGAGAACACCGACTAGTGTACTGCGTCACTCTTGGAGGTGCTTTCGGGGGGCTCCCTGCGGGCGAGCCGCTGAATGTGCCCTCATAGAGTGGCGCAGTACACTGGCAGCCTGTCGGACTTGGGCGATCGTAGCGAGCCGAGTGGGAGACCGAGGACGGATGGAGTCGATTTTGAGGCGCATAGTGGGTCCATGTAGCGAAAAATCGGTCTCATATGGACCGCTGTCCCGCCGGCGCGGTCGATCAGCCTCGAGTCCGACAGGCTGCTGGCACTGAGCGCCCGCGCCGGTGGAGAACAGCGGCGCCTATCGGTTGTTTCTGGAACTCCGCTCCCCGGCCCGCATCCGGGCCGGCGCCCTGGGTGACTGGGATCTGGCACCGGGCTGCTATGTATACGTGGGCAGTGCGCGGCGCAATCTGGCCCAACGGGTGGCGCGGCACCGCAGACTGGCCGAGTCGGGGGAGGGCCGGTATCACTGGCATGTCGACGCGCTGCTGATGCATCGGGGTTTCCGCCTGGAGCGGGTGGAGATCCGCCCGGGCGCCGACGAGCACGAGCTGCTGCGCGAAACCCTCGTCCACCCGGCGGCGCAGGTGCCTGTGCCCGGCTTCGGCGCCAGCGATTGCCGCATCGGCTGCCCGGCCCACCTGGTCTACTTCCCGCCCGGATCCCGCAAGCCTCCCGCATGAAGCGCTGACACACGGTTCAACTGCAGACTGCCGGTGCATGTAGATTCGTGGCAGCCTACTCGTTCACCACGGAGACACGGAGCTCACGGAGAAAAACCATGGATGGATATCGTTCTGTTCGTCTCATGAACCCGATCTGAAGGGTCGGTGATGGCAAACGTCACAACCCTGCCTGTTCTCCGTGTCTCCGTGGTGGATGGTTGTATTTATCTTTTGAAACAGCCGCTTGATTGGGCGTATAGGATGGTTTCCGAGCTGGTCTGACGGGCTGGAATTGGCCGGGCGGGCTCCCTATAATGCCCCTTCCGTCCTCCGGGCCGGCACCGACGACTGCGCTCATCCCTCAACACGTCCGGAGTATGCGGATGGCTAGCAAGCTGCTGGTGGTACTGGTCAATACCGATCCTTCCCGACCCGCCGAGGCGGGTGCGCCGTTCTTTCTCGCCACCGTCGCCGCGGCCATGGAGTACACCGTCGAGGTGGCCTTCAGCGGCGGCTCCGCCGCTCTCGCCCAGCGTGGCGTGGCCGAGCGGATGTTCATCCGCGAGGACAGCGGCAAGTCGGTCTACGATTTCATCCGCGACGCCCACCGCGCCGGCGTCCGGTTCAAGGTCTGCAATCCCGCCGTGGAGCTGTTCAACGACGAGCTCATTCCCGAAATCGACGAAACGGTCGGCGGCGCCTACCTCATCAGCGAGGCCATGGATGACGACACGGTCACCTTCACCTTCTGAGCGTGGCACGGGTCCCGCCCCCGGGGAGATCCGGCGGGTGCGGTCCGAGGCCGAGTGCCTCCACGACCGCGCGGCGGTGGAGGCGGCGCTGGATCGCATGGCCGCGGAGATCACCCGGCAGCTCGCCGGGGCCGATCCGCTGGTCATCTGCGTCCTGCACGGGGGGATGCCGGCCATGGGCGGATTGCTGAGCCGGCTCGATTTTCCCCTCCAGGTCGATTACCTCCACGCCACCCGCTACCGCGGCGCCACCCGCGGCGGCGAGCTGCACTGGCGCGTGCGGCCGGAACACAGCCTGGCCGGGCGCGTGGTGCTGGTGGTGGATGACATTCTCGACCAAGGGCTGACGCTGGCGGCGCTGAAGGATTATTGCCGCGAGGCCGGTGCGGCCGCCGTCCATGCCGCGGTGCTGGTTCGCAAGGAGCTGCCGGACCCGCCGGCCACGGAGGCGGATTTCATCGGCCTGACGGTGGGGGATCGCTACGTGTTCGGCTACGGCATGGACTACAAGGACTACCTGCGCAACGCGCCCGGCATCTTCGCGGTGAAAGCGCTATGAATCCCATCGGCATCATCGGCGGTACCGGCCTGACCCGGCTGGCGCGACTGGCGGGGCGGGGCGGCGAGCTGGTGCCCACACCCTACGGCGAACCCTCGGCCGCCCTGGTGGGCGGGACGGTCGGCGGGCGCGAGGTGGTGTTCCTGGCCCGCCATGGCAGCCCGCACCGGATTCCTCCCCATCGGGTGAACTATCGCGCCAACCTCTGGGCCCTGCGTTCGGCCGGGGTGCGCCGCATCATCGCCGTGGCGGCGGTCGGGGGCATTACCGAGGGCATGGATGACGGGCGGGTGATCATTCCGGACCAGGTGATCGATTACACCTACGGGCGTCCCCACACCTTCTTCGAAGAGGACCTGGAGGAGGTGGTGCACGTGGATTTCACCGAACCCTACACGCCGGCCCTGCGCCGCGAGCTCATCGCCGCCGCCCGCGAACTGGGCCTGGATGCCGCCGAAACGGGAACCTACGCCGCCACCCAGGGGCCGCGCCTCGAGAGCGCCGCGGAGGTGGATCGGCTGGAGCGTGACGGTTGCCATATCGTCGGGATGACCGCGATGCCCGAGGCGGCGCTGGCGCGGGAGCTGGAGCTGGAGTACGCCGCGGTGGCCGTGGTCGCCAACCGCGCCGCCGGCCGCGCCGAGGGCGAGATCACCATGGCCCGGATCGAGGCCACCCTGGTGGCCGGAATGGAGCGGGTCGGCCGCCTCCTGGAGACCGTCCTGCCGCGGTTGTGAGGTGATGGGGATCGGCGCCGTCCTGGGCCGGGCGCCCATCACCCATCACCGTGATTGCGCGAGTGCGTGAAGGGGCGATGGATAATGGATAAAGGTGAATCCGCACCCACAATCCTTATCCCTTATCCCTTATCCCTTATCCCTTATCCATCTCCACCACCGCCGCGATGATGCCGAGGCGGCCGCCGTCGAAGAAATGCAGATCGCCCGTTTCGACGCGGCGCGACTCCACCAGGTGGTAGCCGGAAGGCTCGCCGGCGCTCTCCGTCGCCGTGCGCAGCACCAGGTCCAGATCGAGATGCAGGTAGCTGTTCCGCGCCACCCGGGCGGTGCCTTCCATCTCCCGGGCGCCTCCCCGCCACTGCGGGGAGAGGCCGAGGTCGCGTCCGCCGGCGAGGTGGACCGGCCGCGAGGCGGACTGCTCGGGCAGGGGCTGACTCCATCCTCCGTGCCAGACAATCCGGTAGTCGCCGTTCGCGCGGAGCTCGCCGAGGACGCCTTCCAGGGCGCTGAGCCGCGCCACTTCCTGGTAGGGCAGTGTCTCGCCGCTCGTCGAAATCAGCTCCAGGGCCCCGTCCAGGCTGGGCGCGGTCACCGGGCCCGGTCCGGTCGCGTCGTTCAGCACCTCGAAGATCACCAGTTCCACCCGGTACCAGGGGGGGGATTCCGCATGCAGGGCGCTGCCGGCGGAGAGCATGAGCAGGAGCAGGAGGGCGGGATGCGTCAGCAGGCGTGGGACGGACAAGGCGGTTCTCCATGCAAGGGGGCTCGTGGACTCCTGCGCCGTGTTCCGCAGCCTTGCCATGGCGTGCGCGCGGCGGCGGAGCGGCGGGCCGCGGGGCAGCGCGGGCACCTGTCCTCAGGAGGCGATGGACAATGTACTACAAAACCTGTGGGAACAGGCGGGGTTGGATGGCTGAACTAACCCATCGCCGTCCGCCGGTGCCCGGCGGGATAATGCCAACCGTCGAGGAACGGCACCGCGTCCACCCATCCAGGTGCGCGGATTCCCAGGGACGGGAACCATAGCCACTCTCCGAGTCTCGATGTTCGAGGTACGCGCAATCGGCGCTCCGCTTCCGGAGCGCCGTTTTTTTGCCCCACGGGCCCGGGGAATGCGGATCATCCCGACCGCGGGACGGCGCTGGGACGCTCTGGCGGCCCCAGCCTGAGGAGCAGTCCCTCCACGGCCTCGAAGCGCCGGTCGGCCGTTTCCAGGGGCATGTTGAAGCGCAGCTTGGTCTGTCCGTCCAGGCGGTAGGTGTTCGGCCTGGACTGCAGCAGCTCGATGATGCGCATGGGGTCGATGTCCGGCTGGCTCCGGAACTCGATGCGGCCGCCTTCCGTGCCGGCCTCGAGCTTGAGGATGCCGAGCGGCCGGGCTTTCAGCTTCAGCCGGGCCGCGCGGAACAGGTTCTTCACCTGCGGCGGCAGCAGCCCGAAGCGGTCGATCATCTCCACCTGGAGCTCTTCCAGGGCCCGATCGTCCGCGGCGCTGGCGATCCGCTTGTAGAGGGTGAGCCGGGCGGGAACGTCCGGCAGGTAGTCCTCGGGGATGAAGGCCGGGAGGTGCAGGTCGACCTCGGCGTCGTGCCCGAAGGGCTTGTCCAGCTCCGGCTCCCGTCCTTCCTTGAGCGCCTTGACCGCCCGTTCCAGCATCTCCATGTAGAGGCCGAATCCGACCGCCTGCATGTTGCCGCTCTGCCCCTCGCCCAGCAGCTCGCCGGCGCCGCGAATCTCCAGGTCGTGGGTGGCCAGGGCGAACCCGGCGCCGAGATCCTCCAGCTGCCCGATGGCATCGAGTCGCTTGACCGCGTCGGGCGTCAGCTGCCGCCGCGGCGGTGTGAACAGATAGGCGTAGGCCTGGTGGTGGGAGCGCCCCACGCGGCCCCGCAGCTGGTGCATCTGGGCCAGGCCGAACTTGTCGGCGCGGTCCATGATGATGGTGTTGGCGGTGGGGATGTCGATGCCGGTCTCGATGATGGTGGTGCACACCAGCACGTTGAAGCGCCGGTGGTAGAAGTCCGACATCACCCGCTCCAGCTCCCGCTCCCGCATCTGCCCATGGGCGATGCTCACCCGCGCCTCGGGCACCAGGGCCTCCACCTCGCGGGCCAGCCGCTCGATGCTCTCCACCTCGTTGTGCAGGTAGTAGACCTGGCCTCCGCGCAGCACCTCGCGCAGTATCGCCTCGCGGATCACCGCGTCGCTGCGCTCGCGCACGAAGGTCTTGATGGACAGCCGGCGCGCCGGTGGCGTGGCGATGATGGAGAGATCCCGCATGCCGGAGATGGCCATGTTCAGGGTCCGGGGGATCGGCGTCGCGGTCAGGGTGAGGATGTCCACCTCGCTGCGCAGCGCCTTCAGCCGCTCCTTCTGGCGGACGCCGAAGCGGTGCTCCTCGTCGATGATCACCAGGCCCAGGCGCTTGAAGCGGACATTCTCCTGCAGCAGCTTGTGGGTGCCGATGACGATGTCGGCGCGGCCGTCGGCCACGGCCTTCAGCGCCTCGTCCTGCTGCCGCTTGCCGCCGAAGCGGGACAGGACCTCGATGCGCACCGGCCAGTCGGCGAAGCGATCCCTGAAGTTGTCGTAATGCTGCTGGGCCAGCAGGGTGGTGGGCACCAGCACCGCCACCTGGCGGCCGTCCTGCACGGCGACGAACGCCGCCCGCATGGCCACTTCCGTCTTGCCGAAGCCCACGTCGCCGCAGACCAGCCGGTCCATCGGCCGGGGGGAGCGGAGATCGGCGAGGACGGACTCGATGGCCTGCTCCTGGTCCGGCGTCTCCTCGAACGGGAAGGACTCGGCGAAGGCGGCGTACTGGTCGGTCGCGTAGTCGAAGGCATGTCCCTTGCGCGCGGCGCGCCGGGCGTAGAGGTCGAGCAGTTCGGCGGCCACGTCGCGGACCTGCTCGGCGGCCTTGCGGCGCGCCTTCTGCCACTGCTCACTGCCCAACCGGTGCAGGGGGGCCTGGTCGGGGTCGACGCCGGTGTAGCGGCTCACCAGGTGCAGGCTGGAGACCGGGACGTAGAGTTTG
>JAQVKR010000056.1 GCA_028694565.1 Gammaproteobacteria bacterium
GCACCTGGTTGATGCGGTTGGGGTCCCCCTCGATGTAGCGCGGAAGATCCGCGTGCAGCAGGAGCACCAGCTCCAGCCCTTTCTCGTGGGCCGACGGCCGCAGCATCATCACCACGTCCTCCAGGCTGAGGGCCAGGTCGAACTGCATCCGCTCCAGCGCGAGCGCGCCCGATTCGATGCGGGTGTAGTTGAGAATTCCGTCGATGACGTAGAGCAGCTGGGTGGCCGCCTGGTTGATGGTCCGGGTGTACTCGCTCCCGGCCTTGCGCCCCGGGTTTTCCTGGAGCAGGCGGCTGAAGCCGACCACGGCGTTGAGCGGCGTGCGGATCTCGTGGCTCATGCGGGCGAGAAAGTCCGACTTCTCCCGACCCGCGGCGAGCGCCAGCTCCCGGGCCTGCTCCAGCTCCTGGTTCTTGCGGCTGAGCGCCTCGACGGTGTGCTGAAGCTTCCGGGTCGCCTTGTCGACCTCGTCCTCGAGATCCTCCGTCACCCGCTGCAGCACCGCGGCCATCTCGTTGAAGCCGCGCTCGATGACCCCCAGCTCGCCGGAGGAGGTCTCCGCCAGGCGTGCGCCCAGATCGCCGCGCCCGAGGCGGTGCAGCGTCTCGCTCAGGCGCAGGAGCGGCTGGCTGACGCTGCGGCTGATGCCGAGCCCCACCAGGATGCTGCCCATCAGGCCCAGCAGGATCAGGAGCAGGCTTCCACCCAGGATGCGCCGCTGCCGCTCCAGGATCGGCTCGCGGGACAGGGCCACCTCCACCCAGCCGAGAATATCCTCCGGGCCGCGCCCGCCGGAGGATTCCCCCGTCCGCTCCTGGGCATAGTCGAGCACCGGCAGCGGGGTGGCGTGGATCGGCGCGGCGAAGCGGAAATAGTGTCTGTCGCCGGTGGTCGGCACGGGTGGGGTCCCGGCGCTCACCACCTGCCGGCGGTCGCCGCCCTGAACGGCGGCCCAGGCCACCTCGGGATCCCGCACCGCCCCGTCCACCACCGCCTGGAGCAGATCCCGGTTGTCCGCGAACAGCCCGAACTCGCTCGCCGAGGCGAGGTTCTGCAACAGCGACTCAGCCTGCTTGCGGATGCCCTCCTCGGCATCGTTCAGGCGCGAGTTGACCAGGTAGTAACCGAGCAGCAGGGTGATGCACACCAGCGGCACCACCGCCACGAACAGGACCCGGGCGCGTATGCCCCAGCGGTAGCCGCGCCTCATCGCACCCCTCCCGACAGGCGCGCCACCTGCCCTGCCAGCACCTGCGGATCGGGCGCATCGATGCCCAGCGTCCGGGCGACGGAGTCGTTGACCTCCACGTTGTAGTAGGCGGGATAGACGGCCGCGGGCAGCGCCCGCGCGTCCTCCCGCAGCCACTTCCGAACCACCTCCGCGGTCTGCCGCCCGATCTGCTCCGGCGTGCTGTAGACCGCGGCCAGCGCCCCGGCGCGCACGTAGGAGCGGGAGAAGCCGATGACCGGCAAGCCGCGCTGATAGGCCATGTAGAGCAGCCACTTGGCCGTGGCGGTGCCGAACACCAGCGGGTCGTAGGGCGCCAGCACCACCTCGCTTTCGTCGAGTATCCGCCTGATGCGGCTGGTGGGGTTGTCGCCCGCGGCGAAGGCCTGGATGTTGAGGGAAAAACCCTGCACCTCCGCCATCCGCCTGAAAGCCTCCGGCCCGGGCTGCAGATCCGGACCCGCGAGCATGCCGGCACGCCGCGCCCGGGGCAGGGCGGCGCGCCCCAGGGCCATGAGGCGCCCGGGCGGCTGATCGAGGTAGATGGCCGAGAACCGCGCCCCCGTCCTGCCGCGCAGCGGCTCCAGCGCGCTGCGCGGGGCCAGTACCGCGAGCACCGGCCGCGTTCCGGCGTTCTGCGCCGCGACCTGCGCCGCACGGCTGCCCACGGCGATCAGCAGATCGGGGTTGCCGCCGCCACCGCTCTCCGCCACCTCGTCGGCCAGGGATATGCTCAGGGTCATCTCGGTGGCGTCGAGGTCCCCCAGCCAGCTGCGGAAGGACTCCAGCAGCTCCGTGTAGATGGCATCCTCCCCGCTGAGCAACACCTCCAGGTGCCGGTGCACACGGCCGGTCGAGGAAGCCGGCGCCACGAGCAGCACCAGCAGCAGCCCCATGCCGAAGCGCCGCAGCATCCGTCGAGCCGCAAGCTGGGCGGTGGCGGATGGCATCAGTCCATCATCGCGCTGAACCGCAGGAACACCCGCGCCCCGAGGCGGTTGCCAACCGAGAACTCCCGGTCCTCCCCATCGAGGTTCTGCCCGATCAGCTCGAGCTTTCCGCGCGTGGCGCCGACCGAGAAATCCCGCGCCAGGCGCAGATCGAGGCGCCGGTAGGGATCCACCCGATCACCATCCCCGTACCAGCCCATCTCACTGACGTAGTAATAGCCGAGGCTGGCCTCGAATCCGCCGGGCAGGGGGTATCCCGCGAGCAGGCTCAGCGTGTGGCGCGGCGTGCCCAGATTGGCGTTGCTGTCCCGCAAGGTGTTCACCCGCGGCTCCGGGGTCCCGCCGAGGCGCGTATCGGAGTCGGAGTCGGCCAGCGCGTAGGCCAGCGACAGGAAACCGCCCCCTGCCGGCCGATAGCGGAGATCCAGTTCGAGGCCGGTGGTGTCCGTGCCCCAGCCGTTGTCGCCCACGCGGGCACCGTCCCCGTAGCACGTCCCGCCCACCCTGACGATGCACTCCGGATAGCCGGCGTCGTCCCAGACCCAGATCTCGTCCCGGATCCACTGGCGGAAGACGCGCACATCGGTGGTCAGACGGCCGTCCAGCCACTGGCCGAAATAGCCCGCCTCCAGGATCTGCAGGCGTTCGGGATCGAGCGGCTGGGGGGTGACGTAGATGGTGTTGCTGAACCAGTCCAGACGCTCGGGCCCCGTGCGGGTATCGGTGTAGGTCTTGTCCCAGTTGTCGTTCAGCAGCGAGGGACTGCGCACGGCCCGGGCCCAGCCGACGCGGAAGCTGTGCCGGTCCGCGGCCCGGTAGGTCAGGCCGAGGCGGGGCGAGATTTCGAAGTCCATGATATCGCTGCCCTCCACCATCGCCCCGGCATGCAGCAGCCAGCGCGCCCCCAGGCGGTACTCGGCCTGGGCGAAGAGGCGGGCGCCGGGATTCTCCATGAAGTCCTCGCGGCTGGTGAGCAGTTCGCTGCGGAACCGGTCCAGCCGCAGCCCGGCCCCGGCCAGCAGCCGCAGGCGCGTCCCCGTCGCCACCTGGTACTGGCCCTCCAGGTCGAAGCGCTCCGCGGCGTGGTCGTGGGCGCCGTCGTCGTAGGTCAGCCCATCCAGCGGGCAGCCGCCACAGGTATAGGTGAGATCGCGGAGCACTTCCCGATCCCGCTGGTAGTTGTGGTAGAACTGCAGGTAGCCCTCGCGCCCCGCCCCGGGCACGCGGCTCCAGCGCAGGTACTGGTAATGGCGCTCCACGTCGCGGTTGGGCTCCGGCGGATAGGGATAGCCGCGCCCCATTTCACCGCCGCTGTAGCCGAGCTGGATGTCCAGCCGGTCCCGGGAGCCCGGCTCGTAGACGCCGCGGAAGCTGACCCCCTCCAGCCGCTCGCCGTCGTTCACGCCCCCGAAACCGTCGGTGGCGTCGTAGGTGACGCTGACGCGGTAGTCCAGCGCCCCCGCGCTCCCGGCATAGCGCATCAGGCCGCTGCGGGTGTTGGCGTCCCCGCTCACGGCCCGCACGGTCCAGCCGCGATCCTGGAACGGCTGGCGGGTGATGATGTTGACCGCCCCGAGGAAGGCGTTGGCCCCGTAGACCGGGCTGCTGGGGCCGCGCACCACCTCGATGCGCTCGATGTCCTCCAGCGCCACGCCCAGGTTGTTCCAGTCCACGCTGGAGAAGGCCGAGTTGTAGACCGAGCGCCCGTCCACCAGGACCTGCAGCCGTTCCGGATAGGCGGAGCTCTGGCCGTGGGCGGTGACGGCGATGGCGGGATCGTAGGCGCTCCGCCCCACCTGGAAACCCGGCACGAGGCGCAGGAGCTCCGCCACCTCCAGCATGCCGGAGGCCTCGATCATGGCCCGGTCGATGACGGTGACCGACACCGGGGTCTCGTCGAGCGGCTGGCGCAGCCGGGTGGCGGAGATCACCACCGGCATCTCGTCCAGAAGCACCGTTTCGCCGGCGCTGGGGATCTCCGCCGCCAGGACCTGCGCGGCGGCGGCCATACCGGCGCAGACGGGGAACAGCAAGGCCGTCAGCCGGCCGCCGGGCCTTGGATGGGGCGCGCGGTTCCCGCGACCGCGTATGGCAAACTCCCGTGGCATCGCATCACCTTCCGGGATCCCGGGATCCCGCCTGGGTCGCCGGCGGCGGCATGGCCGGGGCCGCCCGTTCCGGCGCTACTGGGACTCCCTGGCCAGCACCACCGCGGCGGTCCGATTGGACACCTGCAGAGAGCGCAGTATCGCGGTGACGTGGATCTTGACGGTGTTCTCGGACAGGCCGAGCCGGCGCGCGATTTCCTTGTTGGACAAGCCGGCGCCCAACAGCCGGAGCACCTCCCGCTGGCGGGGGGTAAGGCTCCCGAGCAGCTGCTGGGCCTGCGCCGGAACGGCGGCCGCATCATCACCGCCGGCCAGGGTGGCCGGCGGCAGGTACAGCCCCCCGGCAAGCACCAGCCGCAAGGCGCTCAGCATGACATCGCGCCCGGAGGACTTGGGAACATAGCCCGAGGCGCCGCAGTCGATGGCCTTGCGGACGTGGGCCGGCTCCTCGGAGGCGGAGAGCACCACCACCGGCAGCTCCGGAAAGCGGTCGCAGACGGCGGCGAACAGGTCGAAGCCCTCGACGCCGGGCATGAAGAGATCGAGCAGGGCCAGATCGAAACCGGGGCCGCCGGCCAGCGCCGCATGCACCGCGGACGCCGAATCGGCCTCGACGATTTCGGCCGCCGGATCGAGCTCGCGCAACGTATGCACCAGCCCTTCGCGCACCAGGGCATGATCGTCGGCGACGAGAATCCTCATCACCCCTCCCTCCATCTGCGGGGATGTGTGCGAAACGAATTCCGCACCATCCCTCTGCGACATGTCCATCGAGTATACCAACCTCCGCCGGGGGACACCCGCGCGTACTAACCCATTGGCATTAATACCAAACGGCTAACGCATCTGCGTTATGGCAACGGGCGCCGAAGGGGGGGATCCTCTTTATCCAGGCGGCGGAAACTGCCGCCCGGGACATGGACAACCGAGAGCGGGGAAGCCCAGGGTGACGGTTCACAGAGTCTCAACGCAGTCCGGGACGGGCAGGAGCGCCGGCATCGCCGCGCCCCGGGCGGCGGCGCGCCCGGTGGTGAGGCGCCCGTCACAGGCGCTCGTCTGCGCCTGGTACACCCGCCATGCGGCCGCGCTCGCGCAACTGGATCGACCGGACAGCGCGCTCCAGCGCCAGCGTGCCGCGGCCCACGTGGCGCCCCTGCACCACCTGCTGGGCGCGAGCCCCGACTACCGGCTGGCGCTGGACGGTTGCACTGAACGGCCCCACCGGCGCCCGGGCTGGGACTGGGATCCCCTCGCGGAACTCGCCCACGTCCATGCCGGCCTGCTCACCGTGCACCCGGGCGATCCGGTGCCCCTGCACGATCATCCCGGCTCGCGGGGCGTGCAGATGGTGGTCGCGGGCCGCATCCGGGTCACCCAGTACCGGCGCGAGCGGCCACCGGGCGCCACCGGGGACACCTATATCCTCCATCCGCTGGCCCGGTTCGATCTGCGGCGGGGTGAGGCCGCGTTCTTCACGCCGGTGGCCGATGTGCACGGGCTGGCCGCCCGCGGCGAACGGTGCGTGATCCTGAACCTGCTGCTGGACCCCTATCCCGCCGGAAGCCGGGGTTGGTATTTCCCCCACGCGGACCGCCCCGCCGACACCCCGCTGCTCGCCACCCGCTGGCACCCCGCGTTCCCGGCCCTGCGCCGCGTGAGCGGGGACGACGCCCACATGACCGGAGCCGAGACATGAGACAGCGCATCGGAGTGGAACCGACCCGCCGACGCGGCCGGCACCGGCTCTCCAGCAGCCTGATCGGAAGCGCCCTGGCGGGTCTCGGCCTCGCCCACGGCGCACCGCCGCAACCGTCCCCCGAGACGGCCCTCGCCGCCTACCAGGAGGGCCGCTATGAACAGGCGGCCCGGACGCTGCCCGCCTGCGCCGCGAAAGGGGTTGCCGAGTGCCAGCTGGCGCTCGGCCTGCTCTACAAGGCGGGCATCGGCGTCACGCACGACGAATACCAGGCCTTCAACTGGGTCAGGCAAGCCGCCCTGCAGGGGCTGGCGCCGGCACAGGTGGAACTCGGCCTGATGTATGTCCGCGGCATCGGCGTGACCGACAACCTGGACCATGCCCTCACGTGGGTGCACCGGGCCGCCGAGCAGGGCGACCCTGACGCCCGCCGGCTCTATCCCCGTCTGCTGCACGCCGAACCCGACGGCTGCTGAAGACCGGAAGGATCTTCTCCACTGGCAGCCTGTCGGGCGTCCGTGGGGAGATACCGGGAGAGGACGAACTGCGGTCTCCGACTCCCGCTTTGGTGGACTGACCCCGCCTTCGGCGGGGTTTTTTTTGCTTTCGCGCCGGCACGCGGATGCCGTGGCCGGACAAAAAAAGGGGGCGGCCCGCGGGCCGCCCCCTTTTCCTGCCCCGGCGTCAGGACACGGCTCAGTTGACCTTGGGGTCGAGCTCGCCCTTCTCGTAGCGCCTGGACATGTCCTCGAGGTTGATGGCCTTGAGCTTGGAGGCGTTGCCGGCGGTGCCGAAGACCTCGTAGCGGGCCTTGCAGATCTCCTTCATGGCCTTGGTGGCGGCGGTGAGGAACTTGCGCGGATCGAACTCCTTCGGGTTCTCCGCCAGGAACTTGCGGATGGCGCCGGTGGAGGCCATGCGCAGGTCGGTGTCGATGTTCACCTTGCGCACGCCGTGCTTGATGCCCTCGGCGATCTCCTCCACGGGCACGCCGTAGGTCTCGCCCATGTCCCCGCCGTACTCGTTGATGATCTTGAGCCACTCCTGGGGCACCGAGGAGGAGCCGTGCATCACCAGGTGGGTGTTGGGGATGCGGGCATGGATCTCCTTGATGCGCTCGATGGCGAGGATGTCGCCGGTCGGGGGCCGGGTGAACTTGTAGGCGCCGTGGGAGGTGCCGATGGCGATGGCGAGCGCATCCACGCCGGTCTGCTTGACGAAGTCGGCGGCCTCCTCGGGGTCGGTGAGCAGCTGGCTGTGGTCCAGCTTGCCCTCGGCGCCGATGCCGTCCTCCTCGCCGGCCATGCCGGTCTCGAGAGAACCCAGGCAGCCCAGCTCGCCCTCCACCGACACGCCGCAGGCATGGGCCATCTCGACGGTGCGGCGGGTGACGTCCACGTTGTATTCGTAGCTGGTCGGGGTCTTGCCGTCGGTGCCGAGCGAGCCGTCCATCATCACCGAGGAGAAGCCCAGCTGGATGGAGCGCTGGCACACCGCCGGGGAGGTGCCGTGATCCTGGTGCATGCAGATCGGGATGTCCGGCCACTGCTCGATGGCGGAGACGATCAGGTTGCGCAGGAAGGCGGAGCCGGCGTACTTGCGGGCGCCGGCGGAGGCCTGCACGATCACCGGGCTGTCGGTCTCGGCCGCCGCCTCCATGATGGCGTGCATCTGCTCCATGTTGTTGACGTTGAAAGCCGGCACGCCGTAGCCGTGCTCGGCGGCGTGGTCCAGCATTTGGCGCAGGGAAATCAGGGCCATGATGACCTCCTTATTGTGAGCTGTCGTGTCGTACCGTTACCGGTTCGGAATTATCTGCTGCGTTTCAGTCGCCGCCCATGCCGGGCTCCACCAGCTGCCACACCTTCACCACCTTCATGGCGTTGGTTCCGCCGTGGACGCCGGCCAGATCGCCCTTGGTGATGATCACCAGATCGCCCTCGCGGACGACGCCGCGGCGCAGCAGCTCGTCGATGACCTCCTTGTTCACGCGGGCGTGATCCGTGTGGGTCACGTCGAACTCCACCGGGTAGACGCCCCGGAACAGGGTCACCTTGCCGCGGGTGCCCGGGCTGCGGGAAAAGGCGTAGATGGGGATGCCGGAACTGATGCGCGACATCCACAGGGGCGTGGCCCCCGACTCGGTCAGGGCGACGATGGCCTTCACGCCGAGATGGTTGGCGGTGTACATGGCCGCCATGGCGATGGCCTCGTCCACCCGGCTGAACTGCTGATCGATGCGGTGGCCCGAGACGCGGATGGAGCGCTGGCGCTCGGCGCCGCGGCAGACCCGGTCCATGGCCGCCACCGCCTTGTGCGGGTACTTGCCCACCGCCGTCTCGGCGGAGAGCATCACCGCGTCGGTGCCGTCGAGCACCGCGTTGGCCACGTCGAGGACCTCGGCGCGGGTGGGGATGGGGCTCTGGATCATCGACTCCATCATCTGGGTGGCCGTAATCACCACCCGGTCCATGGTGCGGGCCATGCTGATGAGGCGCTTCTGCACCCCGGGCAGCTCGGCGTCGCCGATCTCCACCCCCAGATCGCCGCGCGCCACCATGATGGCGTCGGTGGCCTCCAGGATCTCGTCGATGGCGTCCATGGCCTCGGCGCGCTCGATCTTGGCCACGATGCCGCCGGTCCCCCCGGCGGCGCGCAGCAGCTCCCGCGCCTCGTTGATATCGGCGGCGTTGCGCACGAAGGAGAGCGCCACGTAGTCGGCCTGGAGCTGGGCGGCCACCTTCATGTCCGCCCGGTCCTTGTCGGTGAGCGGCCCGGCGGACAGCCCGCCGCCCTGGCGGTTGATCCCCTTGTTGTTGGAGAGATCCCCGCCCACCTCCACCTTGCAGATGATGCGCGGGCCCTCGACCTCCTCGACCCAGAGCAGCACGCGGCCGTCGTCGAGGACCAGGGTGTCGCCCCGCTTCACGTCGCCGGGCAGGTCCTTGTAGCTGATGCCCACCACCTCCGCGGTGCCGTCGTTGACGGGCAGCTCGGCGTCGAGCACGAACCGCGCGCCCTCCTCCAGGGTCACGGGACCCTCGCGGAAGCGCTCGATACGGATCTTGGGGCCCTGGAGATCCACCAGCACGCCCACCTCGCGCCCGTAGGCACGGGCGCGGTTGCGCACCACCTCGGCCCGGCGCAGGTGCTCCTCGGGGGCGCCGTGGGAGAAGTTGATGCGCACCACGTCGAGCCCCGCCTCGATCATGCGATCGAGGACCTTGGGGTCGTCGGTGGCGGGCCCGAGAGTGGCCACTATCTTGGTTCGTCTGAGCATAATCGGTCGGGCGTGGAGCCTGAGTTGTGAAGGGGGTCAATCCCTAGACGCACCTCAACCTTCGCACCGCTCTCCTCACTGGTTGCGGGCCCGCTCCTCGAGCATCGCCACGGCGGGCAGGGTCTTGCCTTCCAGGAACTCGAGGAAAGCGCCGCCGGCGGTGGAGATGTACGAGACCTTGTCGTAGATGTCGTACTTCTGGATGGCGGCGATGGTGTCGCCCCCGCCGGCCAGGGAGAAGCCGGGTGCATTGGCGATGGCCATGGACACGGTCCGGGTGCCCTCGCCGAACTGGTCGAACTCGAACACCCCCACCGGACCGTTCCAGACGATGGTGCCGGCCTTGGCGATGATGTCGGCGAGCTCGGCGGCGGACTTCGGGCCGATGTCGAAGATCATGTCGTCGTCGGCCACATCGCCGGCATCCTTCAGCACCGCCGGCTCGTTCTCGTCGAACTTCTTTCCGCACACCACGTCCACGGCGATGGGGATGGTGGCGCCGCGGGCGGTCATCTTCTTCATCAGCGCCTGGGCGGTGGGCACCAAGTCGCTCTCGCACAGCGACTTGCCCACGTTGTGGCCGGCGGCCTTGAGGAAGGTGTTGGCGATGCCGCCGCCCACCACCAGCTGGTCCACCTTCTCGGACAGGGCCTCCAGCACGGTGAGCTTGGTGGAGACCTTGGAGCCGCCGACGATGGCCACCATGGGCCGGGCCGGGTTGGCCAGGGCCTTGTTCAGGGCGTCCAGCTCCTCGGCCAGCAGCAGGCCGGCCGCCGCCACGGGGGCGAACTTGCCCACGCCGTGGGTGGAGGCCTGCGCGCGGTGGGCGGTGCCGAAGGCGTCCATCACGAACACGTCGCAGAGGGCGGCGTACTGCTTCGCCAGCTCCTCGTTGTCCTTCTTCTCGCCCTTGTTGAAGCGCACGTTCTCCAGCAGCACCAGCTCACCGTCGGCAAGCTGCGGCGCGTTGTCGAGGTAGTCCTGCACCAGCCGCACCTCCTTGCCCATCAGGCCGGAGAGGTAGTCGGCGACCGGCTTGAGGGAGTTCTCCTCGCTGTAGACACCCTCCTCGGGGCGGCCGAGATGGGACATCACCAGCACCTTGGCGCCGGCCTTCAGGC
>JAQVKR010000057.1 GCA_028694565.1 Gammaproteobacteria bacterium
CGACGCTGGACGAGATCGGCGCGGCCGCCGCGGAGGTGGGGCGCGACCCCGGGGCGCGGGTGCTGCTGCTGACCGGCAGCGGCGAAAAGGCCTTCGTGGCCGGGGCCGACATCAGCGAGATGCAGGACTTCACCGCCGACGAGGGGCACCGGTTCTCGGAGCGCGGCATGCGCGCTTTCCGCGCCCTGGAGACCCTGCCCATACCCGTCATCGCCGTGGTCCGCGGCTACTGCCTCGGCGGCGGACTGGAACTGGCCATGGCCTGCGACTGGCTGCTGGCGGGGGAGAGCGCGGCGCTGGGCCAGCCGGAGGTCACTCTCGGCGTCACGCCGGGATTCGGCGGCAGCCAGCGCCTGCCGCGCCGCATCGGCACCGCGATGGCCATGGAGCTGATTCTCACCGGCCGCCGCATCGACGCGGCCGAGGCCCTGCGCCTGGGCCTGGTCAACCACGTTCATCCCGACGAGCGGGTCATGGACGAGGCGATCGCCATGGCGCGGGATATCGCCGCCAGGGGTCCCATCGCGGTGCGCCTGGCGAAGTCGCTGGTGGTCCGCGGCCAGGATCTCGATCTCGACAACGCCTGCGCCCTCGAGAGCCAGGCCTTTGGGCTATCCTTCTCAACGGAGGATCAGAAGGAGGGCATGGCCGCCTTCCTGGCCAGGCGCCCGGCGGCCTTCAAGGGCCGCTGAGCCGACTGTCGATGAATTTCACCGCGAAGGCACGAAGGACAGGAAGAAAGGACTCTCCGCAGATTGCGCTGTTTACGCAGATTGGGGTTTCGATGCCGGGATGTTCCGGAGACAATCCTGGCCACTCCGGCTGTTCGGTTGCCGCAGAGGGCAGGAATCGGCCCGGGCCATGAACAGAAGCACCCACGCTCCAAACAGAATGTCTGCGCAATCTGCGGATAAACAGTCTGTTCGCTTTTCTTCGTGTTCTTCGTGCCTTCGTGGTGAACAGGGTTTTTCACACAACAGGGGAAAGCAATGGCGCTGAAAGACATCCTGGTGCACGTGGACAACACGCCGCCGTGCAAGCGGCGGCTGGAGTTCGCGCTGGCGGTGGCGCGGCAGCACGGCGCGCACCTCACGGTATTGTTCGCCAGCAACATCTCCAACCTCCAGGGTTTCGGCAGCCGCAGCGAGAGCGTGCTCAAGGCGGCGGAGGAGGCCCAGGCGCGGTTCAGGGCGATGGCCGCCGACAGCGGTGTGACCGTGGAGTGGCGGCAGGCCCTGATCCCCGGCTCCGACCAGGCGCTGATCCAGGAGGTGCGGACCCACGGCCGCCATGCCGACCTGGTCGTGCTGGGGCAGCAGGATCCGGAGGCGCGCACCGACGTGATTCCCCCCAATCTCCCCGAGCGGCTGATGCTCGAACTGGGCCGCCCCGTTCTCGTTGTGCCCTACGCCTGGCGGTTCAGCGGCCGTGTCGGCAGGGCGCTGGTGGCGTGGAACGGCGGCCGCGAGGCGGCGCGCGCGGTCAACGACGCCATCCCTCTGCTGCAGAAGGCCGACTGGGTGCAGGTGCTGGCGGTCAACCCGGCCGAGCGCGACCGGGAGCACGGCCCCATTCCCTGCGCCGATATCTGCCTCCACCTGGCGCGGCACGGAGTGAAGTCCGAGTCGAGCTACCTGGTCGCCCATGATATCGACGTGGGCAACATGCTGCTTTCCCGCGCGGCGGACGAGGCGGCCGATCTGCTGGTCATGGGCGCGTACGGACGGGCCCGTTTCACCGAACTGGTGCTCGGCGGCGCCACGCGGCACCTGCTCCGGCACATGACATTGCCGGTGTTGCTGTCGCACTGATATTTCCCGGGCGGAACGGGGCGAGAAACCATTGACCCCGTACGTGAGTTAATTTAACGTTTACGTAAACGTAACTTTGGCTTCCGTTGACGTGCACGAAAAGATGCGCGGGGAAGCGCAGCGACCGGTGGACCACCACCGGCACTGAACAGACAAGAGCGAGAGAGGACGGGACTGTGATACGAGTGACAGATCCCCATCCGGGGCAACTGCTTGTCCGCGGATCTGGGCGGGCCGGCGTCGCACCGCCGGGTCAACCCTGCGCCTGTGCGCCGGAGGTGGGCCGATGAGCGATGCGGCACCGCTGCTGGAAGTCAACGATGTCTCCCTGGTCTTCGGCGGCGTACGGGCGCTGACCGACATCAATTTCAGCGTGGAACGGGGCGAGCTGTTCTCCATCATCGGTCCCAACGGGGCCGGCAAGACCTCGATGCTCAACTGCGTCTCCGGGCGCTACAGCCCGAACCAGGGCCGGATCCTGTTCCAGGGGCGCGACGTGACCCGCCTCCGGCCCAACCAGCGCTGCCAGCTGGGCATCGGCCGCACTTTCCAGAATCTCGCCCTGTTCAACCACATGACGGTCCTGGACAACATCATGGTGGGCCGTCACCACCTGATGCGGAACAACTTCTTCACCGGCTCCCTGTACTGGCTCACCGGGGCCCAGCGGGAGGAGCTGGATCACCGCCGCGCGGTGGAGGACATCATCGACTTCCTCGAAATCAGCCATATCCGCAAGGCCGTCGCCGGGACGCTCTCCTACGGCCTGCGCAAGCGGGTGGAGCTCGCGCGCGCCGTGGCCCTGAAGCCCGATCTCATCCTCCTCGACGAGCCCATGGCGGGCATGAACCTGGAGGAGAAGGAGGATATGGCCCGCTATGTCATCGACCTCAACGAGGAGTGGGGCATGACCGTCATCATGATCGAGCACGACATGGGCGTGGTGATGGACATCTCCCACCGGGTCATGGTGCTGGACTTCGGCAAGAAGATTGCCGACGGGCTGCCGGAGGAGGTCATGCGCAACGAGCATGTGCGCACCGCCTACCTGGGCGAGGAGGCGGCGAGCGATGCCGACCGGAACGAGCGAGTGGCGTGATGGCTGATCAGAATACCGACTTCGGCGACATCCGGACCTTCGACACCTTCCCCCGCCTGCTGGCCCACAACGCCGCGAGCCATCCCGGCGCGGTGGCCATGCGGGAGAAGGATTTCGGCATCTGGAACGAATACACCTGGGCCCAGTGCAACGAGCGGGTGCGCCTGTTCGCGCTGGGCATGCACGCACTGGGCATCCGCCGCGGCGAGGTGGTGGGGATCATCGGCGACAACCGGCCCCAGTGGCTGTTCGGCGAGATCGCCGCCCATGCCCTCGGGGCCATGAGTCTCGGCATCTACCAGGACTCCATGAACCAGGAGGTGGCCTACCTCATCAACTACGCCCAGGCGCGCATCATCATCGCCGAGGACGAGGAGCAGGTGGACAAGCTGCTCGAGATTACCGAGGAGTGCCCCTGCGTCGAGCACATCGTCTACTGCGACCCCCGCGGCATGCGCAAGTACAAGGACGATCGGCTGATGAGCGAGGAGGATCTGGTGGCGCTCGGGCGGAACGCGGAGGAGGCCGATTCCGGCCTCTACGATCGGCTGCTCGGGGAAGGGAGCAGCACCGACGTCGCGGTGCTCTGCACCACCTCGGGCACCACCTCGAACCCCAAGCTCGCCATGCTCCAGGCCGGCCCCTTCCTGGATCACTGCAGCGCCTATCTGCGGGCCGATCCCAAGCTGCCGGGCGACAACTACGTCTCGGTGCTGCCGCTGCCCTGGATCATGGAGCAGGTCTATGCCGTGGGGCAGTGGCTCATCGCCCGCACGGTGGTGAATTTCGTGGAGGAGCCCGAGACCATGATGGCGGACCTGCGCGAGATCGGTCCCTCGTTCGTGCTGCTGGCGCCCCGGGTCTGGGAATCCATCTCCGCGGACGTGCGCGCCCGGATGATGGATGCCACCCGCTTCAAGCAGAAGATGTTCGAACTCGGCATGCGGCTCGGCATGAAGTCCCTGGAGGAGGGCAGGCCCTCGCGCCTGGCCCACTGGATCCTGTTCCGCGCCCTCAAGGATCGCCTCGGTTTCACCTATCTCCGCTCGGCCGCCACCGGCGGCGCGGCGCTCGGTCCCGAAACCTTCCGCTTTTTCCAGGCGATGGGAGTTCCGCTGCGCCAGCTCTACGGCCAGACCGAGCTGGCGGGCGCCTACACCATCCACGCCGTCGACGACGTGGATTTCGACAGCGTGGGCGTCCCCTTCGACAACGCCGAGATCCGCATCGACGGCCCCGACGAGAACGGCGTGGGCGAAATCGTCGCCCGCACCACCGGCATGTTCCTCGGTTTCTACAAGAACGAGGAGGCGACCCTGGCCGATGTGCGGGACGGCTGGATGCACACGGGGGACGCCGGCTACATCAAGCGGGAGAACGGACACCTGGTGGTCATCGACCGCATCAAGGATCTGGCCACCACCAGCAGCGGCGCCCGCTTCTCGCCCCAGTTCATCGAGAACAAGCTCAAGTTCTCGCCCTTCATCGCCGAGGCGGTGATCCTCGGGCACGAGCGTCCCTATCTGTCCGCCATCATCTGCATCCGCTTCGGCATCGTCGCCAAGTGGGCGGAGCAGCGGGGCATCAGCTTCACCAACTACACCAACCTGTCGGCCAATCCCCGTATCTACGGGCTGCTGGAGGAGGAGGTGCGCAAGGTGAACGCCACCCTGCCGGAGGCCCAGCGCATCCGCAAGTTCCTCCTGCTCTACAAGGAGCTGGATCCGGACGACGGCGAGCTGACCCGTACCCGCAAGGTGCGCCGCGGGGTCATCAACGAGAAATACGCCGACATCATCGACGCCATCTACACCGACCGCGGTTCCGTGCACGTGGATACCGTCATCACCTTCCAGGACGGAACCAAGTCCCGCATCGAGACCGACCTGCCGGTGGTGGACCTGCTTCCCGGCCACGGCGGCGGTGCGACCGAAGAGCAGGCCCCGCGCCGGCGGGCGGCGGGCTGACAACGACATGGCCACGGAGCATTCCGGGCTGAGCAGTACCGACGCCAGGGGCGCGGCGGAGGCTTCCCTGTGGCAACCGAACCCGGCCGGGAGATGAATGCATGAATCTGGATCTGCTGCTGCAACTGGTGGTCAACGGGCTCATCGTGGGCACGCTCTACGGCGTGGTGGCCATGTGCTTCGTGCTGATCTACAAGTCCACCCAGATCGTCAACTTCGCCCAGGGCGAATTCCTGCTCATCGGCGCCTGGGTCTGCTGGTGGCTGATGACCAGTTTCGAGGCGCCCATCTGGATCGGCTTTCCGCTGACCTTCCTGTTCATGCTGATCTTCGGCGTGCTGCTGCAGGTGGTGGTGCTGCGGCCGATGATCGGCGAGCCCATCATCTCGGTGATCATGGTCACCATCGGCCTGTCCATCTTCTTCCAGAGCCTCATGGGCTGGATGTTCGGCGTGTTCGCCAAGCCCTTCCCGCGGGTGTTCGAGACCGAGTCCATCAACATCCTCGGGCTGCAGGTGCAGACCGCCTACATGATGAGCCTGGTGATCTCGCTGGTCATCATGGTGGGCTTCTACTACTTCTTCAAATACTCGCGCCTGGGGCTGGCCATGCGCGCCACCGCCTTCAACCAGCAGGTGGCCCAGAGCCTCGGCATCTCGGTGAAGCAGGTTTTCGCCATGTCCTGGGCCATCTCCGCCATGGTCTCGGCGCTGGCCGGCGTGGTGGTGGGCATGGTCAACGGCGTCTCCTCGGCGCTGTCGTTCTTCGGCATCAAGGTCTTCCCCGCGGTGATCCTCGGCGGGCTCGACTCCATCGTCGGGGCCATCGTCGGCGGGCTGACCATCGGGGTGCTGGAAAACCTGGCCGAGTATTTCGACGCCCAGTGGCTGCACCTCGGCAATCTCTACACCGTGGCACCCTTCTACGTGCTGGTCATCATCCTGATGATCAAGCCCTACGGGCTGTTCGGCACCAAGGATATCGAGAGGATCTGACCCATGGCCGGACATGCCACCATGCGCTGCGGTGAATTCCGCACCAGCTACCGTGCGGACACCACCATCTTCCCCACTCCCATGTCGCGCAACTTCGCGCTGGGCGGCGTGGTGGTGCTGCTGCTGGCGCCGCTGGTGCTGAACGCCTACTACCTGAACCTGCTGATCCAGATCGGCTACTACGGCATCGCCGCCCTGGGGCTCAACATCCTGGTGGGCTTCACCGGCCAGATCTCGCTCGGCCATGCCGCCTTCTTCGGCTTCGGCGCCTTCGCTTCGGCCTGGATCAACAACAGCTTCGGCATTCCGGTCATCCTCTCGATACCGCTCGCGGGCTTGCTGACCACCGCCGTGGGGATGATCGTCGGCGTGCCGGCGGGGCGCATCAAGGGGCTCTACCTGGCCATCGCCACGCTCGCCTCGCAGTTCATCCTCGAGGACTTCTTCGCCCGTGCCGAGTGGTTCACCGGCGGCTCCTCCGGTTCGCTGGCCAATTCGATTTCCCTGTTCGGCTACCAGATGGGCACCGACCAGCGCTACTTCTACGTGGTGCTGTTCTTCGTGGTGGTGATGTTCCTGTTCGGCGCCAACCTGCTGCGCACCCGGGACGGGCGCGCCTTCGTGGCGGTGCGCGATCACTATCTCTCCGCCGAGATCATGGGCATCAACCTGACCAAGTACCGTATCCTCTCCTTCGGCATCTCCTCCTTCTATGCCGGTATCGGCGGCGCCCTCTACGGCCACTATCTGGGCTTCGTCTCCGCCGAGGGCTTCACCATCCTGCTCTCCATCCAGTTCCTGGGCATGGTGATCATCGGCGGGCTGGGGTCGGTCATGGGGGCGTTGCTCGGCACCACCTTCATGGTGTTGCTGCCCGAGGTGATGACCAGCCTGGTGGGGACCGTCGGCGACCTGCTGCCCGGGCTCAGCCAGGGAGTGGCCTACATCAAGCAGATGGCCATCGGCCTGGCGATCATCCTGTTCCTGATCTTCGAGCCGGACGGTCTCGCCCACCGCTGGAAGATGATCAAGGCGTACTGGAAGCTGTACCCGTTTTCCTACTAGCGAAGTCTCGCAGCAGAAATCTCCCGCCGGCAGTGCTTGACGCCGGTTCTGGAGCGGAAGGACTCTCGGCAACAGAGAGCCAATACAACCGAAGGAAGCAGAGGAGTGATGGATATGAACAAGCGCGTTATCCCGACTGCCATGGCGGCGGCGCTGGCCGGCCTGGTGGCAGGTCCCGCCTTCGCCGCCGACATGATCAACGTGGGCCATCTGGCCGCCTACACCGGACCCACCTCGGACGTGGGCAAGCCCTACGGGCAGGGCATCGCCGACGCGATGAACTACATCAACGCGAACGGCGGCGTCGGCGGCAGGCAAATCCAGTTCGAGACCGTCGACTACTCGTACAACGCACCTCAGGCCATCGCCACCTACAAGCGGTGGATGGCCTCCAACCCGAATGTGCCGGTGGCCATCCAGGGCTGGGGCACAGCCGATACCGAGGCATTGGTGAAGTTCGTCTCCAATGACAAGGTCTTCTTCATGTCCGCCTCCTACTCCGGCCATCTCACCGATCCCATGGGCAAGTCGGAGCGCACCAAGGCCGCCGCGCCCTACAATTTCTTCTACGGTCCGTCCTACTCCGATGGCTGCCGCGGCGTGGTGCAGTGGGCGTCGGAGGACTGGAAGGCCAAGGGCAGCGCAGGAAAGCCCAAGTTCGTGCACATGGGCGACAACCACCCCTACCCGAACGCTCCCAAGGAGGCCTGTGCCGCCTATGCCGAGGAGCTCGGCTTCGAGGTGCTCAACCCCATCGTCTACTCCCTCAAGCCCGGCGACTTCAAGGCCCAGTGCCTGTCGCTGAAGGAGTCCGGCGCCAACTATGCCTACCTGGCCAACACCTCCGGCTCCAACATCTCCCTGGTGAAGTCCTGCGCCACCGTGGGCGTGGACACCCAGTTCATCTCCAACGTCTGGGGCTGGGACGAGAATGCCCAGGCCGCGGCGGGTGATGCCGGCTACGGCGTCGCCTGGGTGGTGGGCGCCGCCGGCTGGAGCTCCGACGCGCCCGGGATGGAGACGGTGCGCGCTGTGTCCAAGGTGTCCGATCCTTCCGGCAACGAGGCCCGTCCGCTCCATTACATGCGCGCGGTCTGCGGCGTCTTCTTCATGCGTGACGCCATGCTCGCGGCCGAAAAGATGGACGGCGGGGTCACCGGCACCAACATCAAGGCGGCCATGGAGCAGATGACCGACCACGTCCCGGCCGAGCTGGAAGGCGTCTGCCTGCCCTCCACCTGGACGCCCGAGGACCACCGCGGCACCAACCAGGTGCTGGTCTACAAGAGCACCCCGAACGGCTTCGAGAACGTCTACACCGCGACCCTCGAGCGCCGCTCCGAGTGGCTCGGCTGGTAAGCGAACGGCGGGCGGCCCCGTGCCGCCCGCTTTTGTTTGGGGATTTAACCGCGGATCCGCATTGATTCGCTGATTGGCGTTTTTGGATGGCGGTGGCCGCGGGTCCCGTAGCCCCGGGGCGGTCGGCGCTGCCCGCCGCCATTATCCGTCAAGCGCCCACGCGTTCCGGCCTGGAACCAGCGGCATACCGGGTCGAACCGAATCGGATGGCAACGAAAATCAACGTGAATCCGCGGTGGTTCGGTTGGTTGCAGAATCTGCGTTTGAACTAGAATCCACTGAGGTGGCATATGGCTGAAGCGGCGACCAGGGCGGAGACGAAGGAGCCGATCCTCACGGTCAACAACATCGAGGTGGTCTACGACGAGGTGATCCTGGTGCTGCGGGGCGTGAGCCTCGAGGTGCCGGAAGGCTCCATCGTGACCCTGCTCGGCCCCAACGGCGCGGGCAAGTCCACCACGCTGAAGGCCATCTCCGGGCTGTTGCGCACCGAGGACGGCGAGGTGACCCGGGGCCAGGTCACCTTCATGGGCGAGACCATCAACAACCGCGCGCCCGAGGAGATTGTCCGGCGCGGGATCTTCCAGGTGATGGAAGGGCGGCGCATCGTCGAGGACATGACCGTCATCGAGAACCTCCGCCTCGGCGCCTACACCCGCAGGGACAAGGGCGTGAAGGACGACATCGAGATGGTGTTCGACTACTTTCCCCGCCTCAAGGAGCGCACGGGCCTCGCGGGCTATCTCTCCGGCGGCGAGCAGCAGATGCTCGCCATCGGTCGCGCCCTGATGGCGCGCCCCCGCATGATCCTGCTCGACGAGCCCTCCATGGGCCTGTCGCCGCTGCTGGTCAAGGAGGTGTTCAACATCATCCGCACCATCAACCGCGAGCAGGGCATCACCATGCTGCTGGTGGAGCAGAACGCCAACATGGCGCTGCGCCAGGCCAGCTACGGCTACATCATGGAATCGGGCAAGATCGTCCTCGACGGCACCCGCGAGGAGCTCCTCAACAACGAGGACGTCAAGGAGTTCTACCTCGGCGGCGGCGACGAGGAGCGCAAATCCTTCAAGAACCTCAAGTCCTACCGCCGCCGCAAGCGCTGGCTGTAGGGAGGCGTTCTACCGCGGGAGGCCACCGCCCGGCCGCTATCGGGCCGGTTTCCTCCGCTGCGGGCAGCTCGCCGCAGCGCTTGTGGCCAGCAGCGGAACCGGTGTTGCCGGCATGGCCCGGGTGCCGCGCCACCTCAAGCCGACAGGGCTGAAGCGGGGGGGCGTTGAACTTCGGCGGGGAGCCGCCCCAGTTCCGGCGACTTTTCCTCACCCCGGGATAATCAACGTCAATCTGCGATCAATGAAAAATGACCGACTTCTATGACGATCTGGAGACGCGCAGCCCGGAGGCGCGCGAGGCGGGGCAGGTGGCGGCGCTGGCGCGGCAGGTGGCCCACGCGCAGGCCCACGCCCCGGCGTTCGCCGCTTCGCTGGCGGGTGTCGATGCCGCCGCCGTGACGGAGATGGGGGCGCTGGCGGGGCTGCCCGTTCTGCGCAAGGCGGACCTGTCGGCGCGCCAGGGGAAGGCGCCGCCCTTCGGCGGCCTGGCGGCGGTGGAGCCGGGAGGGCTCACCCGGGTGTTCCAGTCGCCGGGGCCCATCTACGAGCCGGAGTCGGCGCGGCCCGACTACTGGCGCTTCGCGCGGGCACTGTACGCCGCCGGTTTCCGCCGCGGCGACGTCATCCACAACTGCTTCAGCTACCACTTCACCCCGGCCGGATCGATGGTCGACACCGGTGCCCATCACCTCGGCTGCGGCGTCTTTCCCGCCGGGCCGGGACAGCTGGAGCTGCAGGTGCGGG
>JAQVKR010000058.1 GCA_028694565.1 Gammaproteobacteria bacterium
CTGGAAGTGGTGAAGATGGGCTCCGAATGCTCGCCCTCGGCGGTGCGCAGCTGGCCGGCCCGCACCGCCAGGGTGTCGAAGCCGAAGGGTTCCTTGCCGGTGTTGCGATCGTCTTCCGTGGTCATCGGCTCAGGCACTGTTGCGGAGGTCGAGACTGTCGGGTTCGCCTTCCTTGCGCTCGGCGGCCTCCTTGGCCGCGTCGTTGCGCCGCTGCTCCAGGGCGTTCAGGTAGGCCTCGTCCACGTCGCCGGTGACGTAGCGCCCGTCGAAGACCGAGCAGTCGAAATTCTCGATCCGGGGATTGCCCTCCCGCGCCGCGGCGATGAGATCCCCCAGGTCCTGGAAGATGAGCCGGTCGGCGCCGATGAGCTCGCCCACCTCCTCCACCGTGCGCCCATGGGCCACCAGCTCGTCGGCGCTGGGCATGTCGATGCCGTAGACGTTGGGGTAGCGGACCGGGGGCGCGGCCGAAGCGAAATAGACCTTGTTCGCGCCCGCCTCGCGGGCCATCTGGATGATCTGCTGCGAGGTGGTGCCGCGGACGATGGAATCGTCGATGAGCAGCACGTTCTTGCCGCGGAACTCCAGATCGATGGCGTTCAGCTTCTGGCGCACCGACTTCTTGCGCATTTTCTGCCCGGGCATGATGAAGGTGCGCCCGATGTAGCGGTTCTTCACGAAGCCTTCCCGGTACTTGATGCCGAGGATGTTCGCCAGTTCCAGGGCGCCGGTGCGGCTGGTGTCAGGGATCGGGATCACCACGTCGATATCGTGGTCCGGCCACTCCCGCAGGATCTTCTCCGCCAGGGTCTCGCCCATGCGCATCCGCGCCTTGTAGACCGAGATGCGATCCATGATGGAGTCGGGGCGGGCCAGGTAGACCAGCTCGAAAATGCAGGGCGAGGTGACCGGCTTCTCGGCGCACTGGCGGGTGTAGAGGTTGGCGTCGCGATCGATGAACACCGCCTCGCCCGGCTCCAGGTCGCGGATGAGATCGAAGCCGGACACGTCCAGGGCGACGCTCTCGGAGGCCACCATGCACTCCGGACCATTGCCGGTCTCGCGCACCCCGAACACCACCGGACGGATGCCGTGGGGGTCGCGGAAGGCGACGATGCCGTAGCCGGTGATCATGGCCACCGCCGCATAGCCCCCCTTGCAGCGGCGGTGCACGCCCGCCACCGCGGCGAAGATGTCGTTCTCGTCGATGCGCATCTTGCCCAGCTGCTGCAGCTCGTGGGCCAGGATGTTGAGCAGCACCTCGGAATCGGAACCGGTGTTGATGTGGCGCAGGTCGGACGCGAACAGCTCCTGCTTCAGCTCATCGGCATTGGTGAGGTTGCCGTTGTGGGCCAGGGTGATGCCATAGGGCGAGTTGACGTAGAAGGGCTGCGCCTCCGCCGAAGTGGAGTGACCGGCGGTGGGATAGCGCACGTGGCCGATGCCCATGAACCCCTTCAGCTTGATCATGTGCCGGGTATGGAACACGTCCTTCACCAGCCCGTTGTCCTTGCGCAGGTGCAGACGACCCTCGTCGCTGGTGACGATACCCGCCGCATCCTGCCCGCGGTGCTGCAGCACCGTGAGCGCATCGTAGATGGACTGGTTGACGTTGGTCTTGGCAACGATGCCGACTATGCCACACATGACAACAACCCTCGTGCTGGCTCGGAAATCATAGTGTACTGCGCCGTGTCTGCTGCCGCATGCGGCGGGAATCGCCCACTCCCACGCGGTTCGCATCGGCACGGAAGCGACGGACTGTCAGGCTGCGTGGACATCGGTTGAATCACAGCCCCGCGGACAGGACTGGAGCGGAACCGCCGGACACCGGGAATCAGCCGAATACGATGTTGCCGCCGATGTCCGGCGGCAGGAACTCACGGATCCAGACGGCGAGCATCTGGAAGTGCGGCAGGAGCATCGAGTCCTGCCACCAGGGATCCCGCGGCAGCGGCGTGAGGCCGGCCAGCAGCACCAGCAGGGCCACCACCGCCACGCCGCGCGCCGCGCCGAAGACCATGCCGAGAACGCGATCGGTTCCGCTCAGCCCCGTCTTGTCCACCAGTTGGCCGATGAGGAAATTGACCAGTCCCCCGGCCACCAGCGTGGCGAGGAACAGGGCGAAGAAGGCCAGGGCCAGGCGTACGGAAGGGGTGTTGATGTGCTCGACGAACAGCGCCTGCAGGCTTTCGGAATAGGTGATGGCGACCCAGAAGGCCGCGGCCCATACCAGCAGGGACAGCGCCTCGCGGGCGAATCCGCGCACCAGGCTGATGAGCGTGGAAACCAGCAGGATGCCGAGAATGACGAAATCGACCCAGTTCATGCGTAGCGCAGACAACCGTCGCCCGGAACAGGAAAGGTGCGAATTGTAGCAGACCCCGGCCCAGGCCCAAAACACAATGTCTGCCGCGGCGGGTGGTCCGGAAAAGCGGGTAAACCGCGGATGGGCGTTGATTTACGGTGATTGCTTGCCGCGGGACGCGCGGCATGCGGCAATTGGCGCGCGCACCGCCGGAGCCCGGGCCGCTAATCGGGCCTGCCGTACGGGCAGGCGAAAACCGGCCTGGACGGCGGACATGAAATCGGCGTCAATCAACGCCCATCCGCGATTGATTCGACCTTCAGGGGTAGCGCACCACCAGGGCCTTGAGGCCCTGCGACTGCTGCAGGCGCGCGGCCAGGGCATCGGCCTTCTCCCGCTGGATCTCGGGTCCCACGAAGACCCGGGTGTAGGCGCTGCCGTCGGCGCTGCGGCCGGGCTCGGTGAAGGCGGTGAAACCGGCCGCCTTGAGGCGGTCGCGGAGCGCCTGGGCGTTGTCGGCGCTGGAGAAGCTGCCCACCTGGACCGCCCAGGCGGTGACCTCGCCACCGGCCTGCGGCGCCGGTGCGGGGGACGGCCTTGCGGCCGGCTCCGGCGCGGGTGCGGGCCTGGGAGCCGGCGCGGGTGCGGGCTTGGGAGCCGGCGCCGGAGCCGGCTTGGGCTCGGGCGCGGGCTCCGGGGCCGGTGCGGGTTCCGGGATCGGCGCGGATTCGGGGGCCGGCGCGGGCTCCGGAACGGGGGTGGATTCGGGGACCGGCGGCGCGCCGGGCAGCGGAGTCGCCACGGGGCGTTCAGGCACGCTGGGCGCCTCGCGCAACGGCTGTACCCGGGAGGCGAACCCACCCTCGGGCTGGGGCGGAATATCGGACTGGATAGTCACCCGGTCCGGACCCGGACCGTCCAGGATCATCGGAATGAAGATGACCCCGAGGGCCACCAGCACCGCGGCGCCGACCAACCGCTGTTTCAGTCCCCTGTCCACAATCACCCCTCTCCCGCCGCAAGGCTTCCAGCCTCTCGGGCCATTATAGGATTCTCTCCATGGCTTCCGCCACGGTGCGGAAGGATCCGAACACCAGCACCCGATCCCCGGGACGGGCATCGGCCAGGGCCGCGTCGAGGGCCTCGCCAACCTGCGGGTGGCAGCTGCCGACCCTCGCGCCGAGCGTCGAGAGACAGTCCTCGAGGCGCCCCGCAGGCGCCCCGCGCGCACCCTCGATCCCGGCGGGGAACCATGCATCGATTCGATCCGTGAGCGCGCCGAGGGTGCCGCAGCCATCCTTGTCGGCAAGCATCGCCACCACCGCCAGCGTACGCCCCCGGCAATCCGTTGCGGCCAGCCGCTCCGCCAGCCGCGCGGCCGCGGCCGGATTGTGGGCCACGTCCAGGATCACGGGGATCCGGCCGTCGATGATCTGGAAGCGACCCGGCAGGCTGGCATCCGCCAGCCCCTGGCGCAGCGCCCCCTCGGTCACCATGGCGCGTTCGGGCAGGCAGGCCAGCGCCATCAGCGCGGTGGCGGCGTTCTGCAGCTCCAGGCGGGGACGGGGAAGACCGGTGAGCTGGATCTCACCCGCGTTCCAGGACCAGTCCCGGCCCGTTTCCCGGTAGCGGAAGTGGGCTCCGGCCCGGTAGAGCCGCGCCCCGATTTCATGGGCGTGGGCGACCAGGCTGGCGGGCGGCTCGGGATCGCCGCACACCGCCGGGCGCCCGGCACGGAATATTCCGGCC
This sequence comes from Gammaproteobacteria bacterium, assembly GCA_028694565.1. Classification (GTDB taxonomy): domain Bacteria; phylum Pseudomonadota; class Gammaproteobacteria; order DSM-26407; family DSM-26407; genus Thioalbus. The sequence goes on from JAQVKR010000058.1 coordinate 4,058, forward strand.
TTCTCCCGGCCGATGGCCTCGCGCGTCTCCCCCAGCCAGCCCGTGTGGTCGATATCGATGCTGGTGACCACCGCCACGTCCGGCTCGAGGATATTGACGGCGTCCAGGCGCCCTCCCAGCCCCACTTCAAGCACCGCGACATCCACGTCGGCACGCGCGAACAGGTCCAGCGCCGCCAGGGTTCCGAACTCGAAGTAGGTCAGCGAGGTTTCGCCGCGGGCGGATTCCACCCGCTCGAAGGCCGCGCAGAGCGCATCGTCGGTCACCTCCGTGCCGCCGATGCGAATCCGTTCGCTGTAGCGGAGCAGGTGGGGCGAGGTGTAGGCGCCGGCGCGGCGCCCGCCGGCCAGCAGGACCGATTCCATCAGCCGAACCACCGAGCCCTTGCCGTTGGTGCCGCCCACCGTCACGGTCACGAACGGAACCTGCGCCGGCCCGAGCCGCCGCCACACCTCGCCGACCCGATCGAGCCCCAGTTCGATTTCGCGCGGATGCAGCCGCTCCAGGCGCTCCAGCCATTCCCGCAGCCCGCGGGTGGATCTCATCGCCACGGCGACGGCATCATATCAGCCGTTGTCCCGCGGCCATGGGGGAACCGCGCGGCCATTCTCAGGCGTCCCCCTCGCCATCCGGATCCGGCGCGTCATCCGGGGCCGCGGACTCCCGCCGCGACGGTTCCGCCTTCACCTCCTCGGCCTCCACCGGCGGGCGGGTCCGCTCCGTGAGCATGGCCAGGACGGCGCTGAGGCGATCGCGGAGCTCGCGCCGATCCACGATCATGTCGATGAGACCGTGATCGAGCAGGAACTCGCTGCGCTGGAAACCCTCCGGCAGGGTTTCACGGACCGTCTGCTCGATGACGCGCGGGCCGGCGAAGCCGATGAGGGCGTTGGGCTCGGCGACGTTGAGGTCTCCCAGCGTCGCCAGGCTGGCGGAAACGCCGCCGGTGGTGGGATCGGTGAGCACCGAGATGTAGGGGATTCCCCGCTCGCGCAACAGCGCCAGCGCGGCGCTGGTCTTGGCCATCTGCATCAGGGACAGGATGGCCTCCTGCATGCGCGCACCGCCGCTGGCGGAGAAGCTGATCAGGGGGATGCCCTCGGTCAGGCTCACCCGGGCCGCGCGGGCGAACCGCTCCCCCACCACCGAACCCATGGAACCGCCCATGAAGCCGAACTCGAAGGCGGCCGCCACCACCGGCTGCCCCTTGAGCCGCCCCTTCATCGCCACCAGGGCGTCCTTCTCGCCGGTCGCCTTCTGCGCCGTGAGGATGCGGTCGCGGTACTTCTTCGAATCCTTGAACTTGAGGCTGTCGATCGGCTCCAGCTCGGCCCCGATCTCATCCTGCGGGCCGTGATCCAGGAACACCTCCAGGCGCCGGCGCGCCCCGATGCGCATGTGGAAGTTGCACTTCGGGCAGACCTCGAGATTGCGCTCCAGCTCCGCCTTGTAGAGCACGCTGCCGCAGGAGCCGCACTTGGACCACAGCCCCTCGGGCACGGCCTTCTTCTTGCTCCCCGCCTCGGTGCGGATCTTCGACGGCAACAGTTTCTCGAACCAGCTCATGACACCTCACCCCAACCCGGACTCCCGCGCGACGCCCGCGGGAAAGAATGTTTTAAACCATGAAGGACGCGAAGCGCGCGTCCAACGGCAATGCCGATTTCCCTTCGTATGCTTCGTGTCCTTCGTGGCCCGATGAACTCACTCGGCGCATTGGTCCATGGCCTGGCGCAGGGGCCGCAGCAGCGCCGGCACCTCGGTGTTGATGCGATCGGCCTCCGCGGCCAGATCGCCCAGCTTGTTGACCAGGACCGAGCCCACCACCACCGCGTCGGAGACCCGGGCCACGGCGGCGGCCGACTCGGCGTCACGGATGCCGAAGCCCACGCCGATGGGCAGATCGGTATGGTTGCGGAGACGCTCCAGCATGGCCGATACCGAACCGACATCCAGGGTCCTGGAACCGGTCACGCCCTTCAGGGAAACGTAGTAGATGAACCCGCTGGCGGCCGAGCAGATGCGGTCCATGCGCGCATCGGTCGTGGTGGGGGCGACCAGGAAGATCGGATCGAGCGCATGATTGCGGAGCCTCTGCACCAGATCCCCCGCCTCTTCCGGCGGCAGGTCCACGGTCAGCACGCCATCCACGCCGGCGGCGGCGGCCGACTCCGCGAAGGCGGCGTACCCCATCGCCTCGATGGGGTTGAGATACCCCATCAGCACAACGGGAGTCTCCCCGTCCCGCTCCCGGAACGCGCGCACCATGTCCAGCACGCCGTGCAGGCTCACGTGATGCCTGAGCGCCCGCTCGCAGGCGGCCTGGATGGCGGGGCCGTCGGCCATGGGATCGGAGAAGGGCACGCCCAGCTCGAGGATGTCCGCGCCCGCCTCCACCAGTGCGTGCATCAGCGGGACGGTCACGGATGGTTCCGGATCGCCGGCGGTGATGTAGGGGATCAGTGCCTTGCGGCCCTGCGTCCGCAGGGCCTCGAATCGCTTGCCGATTCTGCTCATGTGTTCGCTGGTTCCTGGTGATCGTGGGGCCGGATTCAGATGTGGATGCCCTCGATGGTGGCGATGGTGTTGATGTCCTTGTCGCCACGGCCGGAGAGGTTGACGACGATGCTCCGCTCCCGGTCCAGCGTGGGCGCGAGCTTCATGGCGTAGGCCAGTGCATGGCTGGACTCGAGGGCCGGAATGATGCCCTCGGTCCGGGTCAGGGCATGGAATGCCTCCAGCGCCTCGGTGTCGGTCACGGAGACGTAGTTCACCCGGCCGGCGTCCTTCAGCCAGGCATGCTCGGGCCCCACGCCGGGATAGTCGAGTCCCGCGGAGATGGAGTGGGTCTCGGTAATCTGGCCGTCGCCATCCTCCATGAGGTAGGTGCGGTTGCCGTGCAGCACCCCGGGGCGTCCGGCGCAGAGCGGGGCCGAGTGGCGACCGGTCTCGATGCCGTCGCCGGCCGCCTCCACGCCGTACATGGCCACCGCCGCGTCGTCCAGGAAGGGGTGGAACAGCCCGATGGCGTTGGAACCGCCGCCCACGCAGGCCACCAGGGCGTCGGGCAGCCGCCCGGTCATCGCCTGTGCCTGGGCACGGGCCTCGCGGCCGATAATCGACTGGAAATCGCGCACCATCGCCGGGTAGGGGTGGGGGCCGGCCACCGTGCCGATGATGTAGAAGGTGTTGTCCACGTTGGTGACCCAGTCGCGCATGGCCTCGTTCAGCGCGTCCTTGAGGGTGCGCGAGCCCGAGTGCACAGCCACCACCCGGGCGCCCAGCAGCCGCATCCGGTAGACGTTGGGCGACTGGCGCTTGATGTCGTCGGCGCCCATGTAGACCACGCACTCGAGCCCCAGCCGGGCCGCCACGGTGGCGGTCGCCACGCCGTGCTGCCCCGCGCCGGTCTCCGCGATGATGCGGGTCTTGCCCATCCGCTTCGCCAGCAGGGCCTGGCCGATGGTGTTGTTCACCTTGTGGGCGCCGGTGTGGTTGAGATCCTCGCGCTTGAGGTAGATCTGGGCCCCGCCCAGGTTCCTGCTCCAGCGCTCGGCGTGGTAGAGCGGCGAGGGACGGCCGACGTAGTGGGCCAGATCCGCGTCCAGTTCCGCCAGGAAATCGGGATCCCGCAGGTACTTCCCGTAGGCCGCGGTCAACTCGGACAGCGGCTCCATGAGGGTCTCGGAGACGAATATCCCGCCGTAGGGGCCGAAATGGCCGTTGGCATCGGGGTATGCGCTCCAGTTCATGGTTCGCGCGGGTTCATTCTGTGTCGGCACGGTACACACCTCGTATGAATGCCTGCATTTTGGCCGGATCCTTGATGCCCTTGGCCGCTTCCACTCCGCCGCTCACGTCAACCGCGTAGGGGCGAACCTGCCGCACCGCCGCGTCCACGTTGCCCGGGTCGAGCCCTCCGGCCAGCACCAGCGGCAATTCCAGGCCGCGGGGGATGCGCGACCAGTCGAATGTCTCGCCGGTACCGCCGGCGACGCCGGGGCGGTAGGTATCCACCAGCAGCGCCGCGGCATCGCCGTAGCGGGCGCACTCCGCGTGCAGGTCGACGCCCTCCCGCATCCGCACCGCCTTCATGTAGGGTCGGCCCAGGGAACGGCAGTACTCGGGTGGCTCCGCGCCGTGAAACTGCAGCAGGTCCAGCGGGACGGACGCAATCGCCTCCCGCACCAGATCCGGCTCGGCATCGACGAACAGGCCCACAACCGTCACGAAGGCCGGCACCACGGCCCTGATCTCCCGGGCCCGGGGCGGATTCACATGGCGCGGACTGGGCGGATGGAAGACCAGGCCGATGGCATCGGCGCCGAGGCGCACCGCCTCACGGGCATCGTCCGCCCGGGTGATGCCGCAGATCTTGACTCGGGTGCGCCCCATGACCGCGCGACCGGCCCTCCAGCGAGAGTAAGTTGCAGAATGGAGTAATTTAACAGAAATGGAGGCCGGGTTTCAGCTGTCGGCAACCAGCGGCCGGACGTCCGTTTCCGCCATCCGTTCGAGGCCGCGCCACCCGTGCGCGCGCCGGCGACCGGCAACCGGAAGGCGCGACGCCCCTCACACGAACGGCAGCGACGGGCGCGGCTCGGGAAACCGGTAGGGCTCCGGGTAGCGGGCGGCGACGAAGTAAAGCCCGCCGGGCGGTGCGGTGACGCCGCCGAGGGTCCGGTCCCGCCCCTCCAGCACTTCGCGGGCCCAGCCCGGATCGGCCTTGCCGCAGCCGACGGCGATCAGGACGCCGGCGATATTGCGGACCATGTGGTGGAGAAAGCCGTTGGCCTCGGCATCGATGGCGATGAACTCACCGTGCCGCCGCACCTCGAGGCGGTGGAGCGTGCGCACCGGGCTCCTGGCCTGGCACCCCAGCGCCCGATAGGCGCTGAAGTCATGCTCGCCCAGCAGATGGGCGGCGGCGGCCCGCATCCGCGCCTCGTCGAGGGGGCGGCACTCCCAGGTCACCCGGTTGTGCAGCAGGCCCGGCCGGCTGGGGCGGTTGAGGATGACGTAGCGGTAGCTGCGGGCGCGGGCGCTGAAACGGGCATGGAACGCCTTGTCCACCGGCTGGGCCCAGAGCACGGCCACGCCCCGGGGCAACTGGCTGTTCGAACCGAATACCCAGCCGCGCATGTCGCGCCGGGCATCGGTATCGAAATGCGCCACCTGGTTGAGGGCGTGCACCCCGGTGTCCGTGCGGCCCGCGACCACCACCCGCACCGGGTGGTCGGCCACATTGGAGAGCGCCCGCTCCAGCGCCTCCTGGACCGAGGACACCCCATCCTGGGACTGCCAGCCGTGAAAACCGCTCCCGTCGTACTCGATCCCGAGCGCGATCCTCACGTCGCCCCGCCATCCGTTCGCCGCACGGTCACTGGGTCAGCTGGTCGAGCAGACCACGGGCTTCCTGCTGCTGGCTCTCGTTGCCCTCGTCCAGCACCTCCCCCAGTATCTCCCGGGCGCCTTCCTCGTCGCCCATGTCGATATAGGCACGGGCCAGGTCGAGCTTGGTGGAGACTTCGTCCACGTCGGGAAGCAGGTCGAGCTCACCCTCCTCCGCTGCGCCTTCCTCCTCGAACCGGAGCTCCCCGCTGCTCAGATCGGCGCTGGCGGCGAGCGTCGGCTCCTCCGGCTCGGTCTCGATCGCCGGGTGGGGCTCGAAGGCCTCTTCCACCGCTTCACGCCCGCTCTCGAAGCCCAGATCCAGCTCCAGTCCCGAGAGCTCCTCATCCAGCCCCGGGAGATCCTCGTCCAGTCCGGTGGAAACCGACTGCCGCGCCTCGCGCTCCAGCTCGTCGATATCGAAATCGATCGCGGGCATCTGCTCGGCGGCACGCGATTCTCCCGGCTCCGCGCCGGTCGCGTCCTCGCGGAGGAAATCCAGGTCGAAGTTGACACCGGTCTCGTCGGCGCGCTGCTGTGACGGTTCGGGCTCCACATCCAGTCCCTGGACGGCAAAGGGCGCTTCACCCTCCTCCCCCGCCGGCGCGATCTTCTCGTGCCAGGTGCCGCCGGCCTCCTCCTCAAGGGCGAGATCGGCCTCC
>JAQVKR010000059.1 GCA_028694565.1 Gammaproteobacteria bacterium
CCGCGATTTCTCGAAGGGGGGAGGTACCCGGGGGTGGGGGCCGGCTGACGGAATCGCGGCGCGGAGACGGGGCCCCTACGCTGACAATTTTTGTGGAATCCACGGGAGGCCCGTTATTTTTCTGAAATAACGCACGCGAGGCCTCACCACCCGAGCCCGGTCTATCAGCCCCGGCCGGATTGATACCTCCCGATGGAAATCCATCAACCCCAGCCCCGGCAACGTGGTGCTCGGCGACAGCCCCCGGCAACGCGACCGGCACATCGCCGACCGGGTGACGCTCGCCGCCGCACCCCTGCCCCGCCTCAACTTCCGCGAGGCCGTGCAACCGGCGGGGGCGAGCCGCACCAGACCCGAGCCGCCGCTTGACCGGGTTATAACATCTGTTCTAACGTGGAGCTATCCATCCACACCCTGAAGAACGCAGCCATGAGCACCGCGAAGAAGACGAGCACGCCGCCCCCCGCCCCGGTGGGAAAGACGGTCAAGGTGAAGGTCCGCAAGGTCGGCAATTCCGTGGGCGTCCTGCTGCCCGCGGAAACGGTCAAGCGGCTGCACCTGGCCAGCGGCGACGAGGTGTTCATCACCGACACCCCGGACGGGATCGCGGTCACGCCCTATGACCCTGATTTCGAGGACGCCATGGCGGCCTTCGAGGTGACGCGCAAGGAATACAGGAACGCCTTCCGGCACCTCGCCAAGTGAAGGAGCCCCGTTGGATACCCGCCGCCGCTATCCGGGCGATTCATGCCGAGCTGATAGCGGAGCACGGCGGGCTGTCCGGGGCAGTGGATGAAGCCCTGCTCGACGCGGCGCTGAACCGCCCCCGGCACCTGTACGCCTACGAGGACCCGAGCCTGCCCCGGCTGGCTGCGGCCTACGCCTTCGGATTCACCGGGAACCACCCTTTCAAGGACGGGAACAAGCGGGTGGCCCTGGCGGCCATCGACGTGTTCCTGCGGCTCAACGGCCGCCAGCTCACGGCTGCGGAAGCCCTTGCCGCTGCAGTCATTGAACGGCTGGCCGCTGGGCAGGTAACTGAAGCCGCGCTCACCGGCTGGATCGAGGCGCACTCCCGCTTACTTCAGCCCCCCTACCCCCGCCCGGCCTCCTGAACTCCTGTTCCACCAGCCAGACCCCGCCGCCGGCATCGCAGCCCGGGCAGGCGACGTGCGGCAGGTGGAGACGGCGCCCCGGGAGGGCGTGGATCGGGTCGGTCATGAAACTTGTACGAATATGCTGCCCAAGTTGATGCCCAACTTATCCGCATAGCCGAAAAAAGGGGCTACGCAATCGCGTAACCCCTTGTTTTTATTGGTGCGCCGTGATGGACTCGAACCATCGACCACCTGATTAAAAGTCAGATGCTCTACCAACTGAGCTAACGGCGCCGTTCTGGAAGGGGAGGATCATACCGATCCGAGCCATGATAGCAAGTCCGCCGGAAGCTCCCGCGGCCCCGCCGGAACCCGTCGATTGCCCAGAAATCCGAGCTGTTTCCTGAGCTTGCCCTTCGCATCCCGGCACCGGTGCGTGGCCGGCGGGCACTCTCGCGCCGCCGTCCCGCCCGGGCGGGGCTCAGACCGCCTCGAGGCGCCGCAGGCGCGCCGGCAGGAGTTTCAGATCCACCAGCCCGGTAATCAGCGCGGCGAGGAAGCCGGCCTCCCCCTCGTAGACCATGCGGTAGAACTGCACCTTCATGGTCAGGGCGCTGCCCAGCACGATGGCCCCGAAGGTCATGATGGATCCCACGGCGAGGGTGGAGACGCCGGTGATGCCCTGGCCGACGGTGCAGCCCATGCCCAGCACGCCGCCGAACCCCATCAGGACCGCGCCCACCACGTGGTTGAGGAAGTCCCGGCCGTTGGCGAACCATTCCAGGCGGAAGCTGCGGGTCGCCAGGGCCCACAGCAGGGAGCCGGCGATGACCCCGGCCAGCGCCATGACGCCGAAGGTGAGCAGACCGGAGTCGAAGCCCGAGGCCGCATAGCCGAGGCTCTGCCCCATGGGGTTGATGAAGGTGAACGACTGGGGGCTCAGCGGCCGGCTGTCGGCGGGCTTGCCGGCGCCGGAGTCGGCCAGGAAGTCCCAGTTCTGGACGTAGCCGCGCAGGCTGTAGCTCTCGCCGTCCAGGCTCACCTGCAGATTGCTGGACACGTACCAGGCGGCCACCACGGCGAGCCCCACCACCAGCCCGCCCAGGATGTTGTCGAAGCTGCGGCGGAAATCCCGCGCCCGGAACACGTGGTAGAGCAGCAGGGCGGCCAGCAGCGCGCCCAGCGCCAGGCGCACGGCGGCGGCATTGCCGCCGCCCAGCAGGGTGCCGAGATCCTGGGACGGGCCCACGTTCACCGCCAGCGGGCGGATCCAGTCGTAGAAGAGCACCGACATCAGGGTCTGATCGGTTCCCGGGAAGGGATTGACCATGAAGTAGGCGATGACGCCGATGATGGCCAGCACCACCACCGACTTGGCGTTGCCCCCGCCGATGCGGATGAGGGTCTTGTTGCCGCAGCCGGAGGCGAGCGTCATGCCGATGCCGAACATCAGGCCACCGAGCAGGTTCTCCGCCCAGATGAGCTGGCCGGCCCGGTAGGGCGGGAAGGCGGCGCCGATGTCGGCGAGCCCCATGGGCTCGAGCGCCAGCAGCCCGACGAGCGCCACGGCGATGGCCAGCAGCCAGGCGCGCATGCGGCCGGAATCGCCCATGTTGACCATGTCCGACACGGCCCCCATGGTGCAGAAATTGGTTTTGTTGACGACCGCGCCCAGGATCAGGGCGATAACGAAGGTGGACCAGAGCAGAAACGACTGCCCCGCAGCGAAGCTCTCGAAAACCATGGTGGGATTCCCCTCCTCCAGCCGGCCTGTGGTTTTGTTATGACCGAGCCAAAGCCGCTGTGATTCGCCCAACGAGGCGTTGTCAGGGCTTGGCCCGGCAACCCCGCGACAGCGCGGGGCGGCGGCGTTCCCGACCCTGAAAGTCGGGAAAGGAGGCTAGATTAGCGGAAGCTGATAATTCATTCCAGCGACGGATGTCAACAAAACCGCCGTCCGCGGGTTCTACCGCGATGGCGCGGGGGGCGCGCAGAAAAGGGAAGGGGAAAAGCGAACCGCGGTCAGCGCGTCATCCCGGCCTTGCTCCATGGCGAAGGCCGGCGGGTCAGGCGAAGGGGCTGCCGGGACGGTAGCGGGTGGGATCGCGGACTTCGGCTTCCCGGAAACCCTCGCGGCGCAGGCGGCAGGCATCGCACACGCCGCAGGCGCGGCCCTCGCCATCGGCGCTGTAGCAGGAGACCGTCATGCCGTAGTCGAGCCCCAGGCGGACGCCGGTGCGGATGATGTCGGCCTTGCCCAGGTGCTGCAGCGGGGCGTGAATGCGGAACCGCTCTCCTTCCGCGCCGGCCTTGGTGGCCAGGTTGGCCAGTTCCTGGAACGCCTCGATGAAGGCGGGCCGGCAATCGGGGTAGCCCGAGTAGTCCACGGCGTTGACGCCGATGAAGATGTCGTAGGCGCCGAGCACCTCGGCCCAGCCGAGGGCGAGGGACAGGAACACGGTGTTGCGTGCCGGCACGTAGGTGACCGGGATGCCGTGGGTGGGGTGATCCGGCACCGCGATTTTGGGATCGGTGAGGGCCGAACCGCCGATGGAGGCCAGGTCGATGCGGATGATCTTGTGATCCGCGGCGCCGAGCGCGCGCGAGATGCGGATGCCGGCATCGAGCTCGGCCTTGTGCTTCTGCCCGTAGTCGAAGGCCAGGGTATGGCAGCGGTAGCCCTGATCCCGGGCGATGGCCAGGCAGGTGGTGGAATCGAGGCCGCCGGAAGTCAGCACCACCGCCTGTTTCACCGTCGCGTTCATCGCCCCCGCTCCTCTCCCCAGAGTAATTTGTGCAGTTGCAGCTGGATGCGCACCGGCAGGCGATCGGCCAGGATCCATTCGGCCAGCCGGCGGGGCGGAAGCACGCCATGCACGGGTGAGAACAGGACCTCGCAGCGCTCCGCCAGGCCGTGCGCGCGCAGCTGCCCACAGGCCCAATCATAGTCCGCCCGGTCGCGCAGGACGAATTTGAGCTGGTCCCCCGGGGTCAGGCAGGCGAGGTTCTCCCAGCGGTTGCGCCCCGCCTCGCCGGATCCGGGGGCCTTCAGATCGATGACCCGGCTCACCCGCGGATCCACGCCGCAAACGTCCAGTGCGCCGCTGGTCTCGAGGGCCACCTCGAAGCCGGCGTCGCAGAGCGCGCCGAGCAGTTCGTGCACGGCGCCCTGGGCCAGGGGCTCGCCCCCGGTGACGCAGACATGGCGCACGCCGAACGCCGCCACCTCCGCCATCAGCTCGGGGATCTCCCGCCACGCCCCGCCCTGGAAGGCATATTCGGTATCGCACCAGGCACAGCGCAGCGGGCAGCCGGTGAGGCGCACGAACACCGTGGGCAGTCCCACCGTTCGCGCCTCGCCCTGCAGGGACAGGAAAACCTCCGTGATGCGCAGCCGACTCACGCACCCGACTCCGCCGCCGGGCGGGCCGCCGAACACCGGACCATCAGCGCCCCATGTTCTGGAGCCGCCGGTCGGCGAGGCTGGCGGCGGTGGTTCCGGGGTAGCGCTGCTTCACATCGTTGAGCAGCGTTCGGGCCCGCTCCCGCTCACCCTTCTCGATGAGGATGTAGCCCATCTTGAGCTGGGCATCCGGCACCTTCTGGCTCCCCGGGTAGAGCTCGCCCACCTTGCTGAACTCCGCCAGCGCGTCGTCGAAGCGGCGGGTCACATAGTAGGCCTCGCCCAGCCAGTACTGCGCATTCGGGGCATAGCTCCCGCCCGGGTAGTCGGCGAGGAAACGGCTGAAGGCGGCGGCCGCGTCGGCATAGCGTCCCTGCTTGAGCAGGTCGAAAGCCCGCTCATAGGCCTGCTGCTCCGCCACCTCGTCGACCCCGGCCGCGGCCGAATCGCCCGCCGGCGGCGCCGTTTCCGCGGGCCCGGGGACGGGAGCGGCCGGCGCCGGCGCCGGGCCGCCGGCCTCGAGCCGTCCCAGACGGCGATCCACGTCCACGTAGAGATCGCGCTGGCGCTTCTTCAGCTCCTCGATGGCGTACCCCTGGGTCTCCACCTGGCCCCGCAATTGCTGGATCTCCTGCTGCAGGCGCTCCACGCGCATGAGCAGGTCGGCCAGGCTGCCGCTGTCGAGCAGGCGCTCGAGGCGCTCCACCCGCTGCTGCAGCGCGGCCACGTCATCCCGGCTGGCGCCGCCGAACAGCTGCGCCTGGGCGGGCGCCGCCGCACCCAGCCCGAAGGCCAGGGCGACGGCAGCCGCGATGATGCGGTTGTCGAACCTCATCTCAACGCCTCGTGTAGATCAGCTCCACCCGGCGGTTCAGCGACCAGGACTGCTCGTCGTGGCCGAGGCCCGCGGGGCGCTCCTCGCCGTAGCTTACCGTCTCGATCTGGCCGGCCGCCACGCCCTGGAGCTGGAGCAGCTGGCGAACCGCGTTGGCGCGGCGCTCGCCCAGGGCGATATTGTACTCGCGGCTGCCGCGCTCGTCGGCATGCCCCTCCAGGCGCACCTGCGCGTCGGGATTGGCGGCGAGGAACTCGCCGTGGGCGTTGATGATCGAGCGATCCTCGTCCTTGATCATGAAGCTGTCGAAATCGAAGTAGAACACCCGGTTGGCCAGCGGGCTGTTGGGATCGTCCAGGGCCGCGCCGCTGAAGCGCCCGCCCGCGGCCGCGCCCCGGGCATCCGCCCCGCCGCTCATGGCGCCGGCCTCGTCCACGGCGGCGCCCTCCTCACCCTGCCCCAGGCCGCCGGTGGTCTGGCACCCGGCCAGTCCCAGCAGGGACAGTCCAACCACGATGGTACCCACGAATTTGCCGATGCGGAGAAACATGACGCAACTCCTTGAATGAAAGTAAGTGTGAAAAGCCCCTTGCCCGTGTTCCGCCAGCTCACTGCAGGAACGGGGACCAGGTCGGTTCCCGGACCTCGCCCTCGGTGAGCAGCAGCCGCTGCTTGACGCGCCCATCCACCGAAGTGGCGGCCAGCACGCCACGACCACCGGACTGGGTGGCGTAGATGATCATGCTGCCGTTGGGCGCGAAGCTCGGTGACTCATCCAGCGGTGTATCCGTTACAACCTGCAGGACCCCGCTGTCCAGGTCCTGCACTGCAATATGGAAGCTGCGGCCGTCGCCGTTCACCACCGCGAGGCGCTTGCCGTCCCGCGAGATATCGGGGCTGGCGTTGTAGCTGCCGTCGAAGGTGAGGCGCTGGGTGCGCCCGCCGTCGAGCCAGGCCCGGTAGATCTGCGGCGTGCCGCCCCGGTCGGAGGTGAACACCAGGGACATGCCGTCCGGCGCCCAGCTCGGCTCGGTATCGATGCCGAGGCTGTTGGTGATGCGGACGAGGCGCTTGCTGTAGAGATACAGCACGTAGATCTCCGGGTTGCCGTCCTTGGACAGGGTCAGGGCGAGGCGCTGCCCGTCCGGCGCCCAGGCGGGCGCCCCGTTGATGCCCGGGCTGGAGGTGACCTGCTCGCGCTGCCCGGTGCGCACGTCCTGGACGTAGACCGCCGAGCGCTTGCCCTCGAAGGAGACATAGGCCAGGCGGTTGCCGTCCGGGGACCAGCTCGGCGACATGATCGGCTCGCGCGAGGAGAGAATGGTCTGCGGATTGTGGCCGTCGGAGTCGGCCACCTGCAGACCGAACAGCGTCTCCCCCTTCGCCGGACGCTGGACGGTCACGTAGGCGATGCGGGTGTTGAAGGCCCCCCGCTCGCCGGTGAGCTTCTCGTAGATGAGATCGCTGATGTAGTGGGCGGCGCGGCGCAGCTCGCCCGGACGCGCGGTGATGCTGTAGCCGAGCAGCTGGCTGGCGCGGAACACGTCCAGCAGCTGGAAGCGCACCTCGTAGCTGCCGTCGGGGTTCGGCTCCAGCCGCCCCACCACCAGGTTCTCCATGCCCAGCACCCGCCAGTCCTCGTACTTCACCTCGGCGGCATCGTGGGGGCGGGCCAGCATGTCTTCCGGCGGCAGCGGGCGGAAGCGGCCGCTGCGGGCCAGATCCGCGCCGATGACCGCGGAGATGTCGGTGTCCGGCTCCGCGCCGCCCGGCGCGACGGAAAACGGCACCACGGCCAGCGGCAGCGCCCCTTCCACGCCCTGGGTGATCTCGATGGTCAGCACCGCGTGGGCGCGGGCCTGGAACAGCAGCAGGCCGATGAGCAGCAGGCCCAAGTTGCGCAGCAGGGTCTTCATGCTCGGTTATCCCTCCGGTCTGAAATCCAGGTTGAACACACGGAACCGGTCCGCCAGCCCCGGCTCCCGCGGCAGGTCCAGCGGCGAGGCCTTGTAAACGGCGGCCACCGCGGACCGGTCGAAGGCGCCGTCGCCGCTGCTGGTCACCACGCTCACGTCCACCACGTCGCCGCTGGGAATGACCCGCACCTGCAGCGTGCAGGAAAGGCCCTGGACCGCGCTGGGCGGACGAATCCAGCTGCGTTCCACCCGCTGTCTGATGACGGCGATGTAACGGTCCACCTCCCGCTGGGCGCGCCGGTCCGCCTCCGCCCGCAGGCGGGATTCCTCGGCGGCAATCATCTCCTGGCGCAGCCGGGCCTCTTCCGCCTGCTGCCTCGCCGCGGCGGCCTTGCGGGCCTCCTCCTCGCGGCGCTTCTTCTCGGCGGCGGCACGCTCGGCCTCGATGCGCTTGCGCTCCGCGGCGGCCTTGCGGGCGGCCTCCTCCTGGCGCTGCTTCTCCGCGGCGGCCTGACGGGCGGCCTCCTCCTGGCGCCGCTTCTCCGCGGCGGCCTGGCGCGCGGCCTCCTCCTGGCGCTTCTTCTCCTCGGCGGCCTGGCGCGCCTCCTCCTCCAGCCGCTGCTTCTCGGCCGTGAGCCGGCGGGCCTCCGCCTCGGCCTGCTGCCGCTCCTGCTCGGCCTGGCGCTTGCGCTCCGCCTCCTGCCGCCGCGCCTCTTCCAGCGCCTGCTTCTCCCGCTCCAGCTGCTCGAGCCGCGCGGACTCCGCGGCCTGCTGCTGGCGCAGCTGCTCGATGCGCCGGGCCTCGTCCTGGCGCTGGCGTTCCGCCTTCTCGGTGGCGGCCTTGCGCTCCTCCTCCAGCCGGGTAAGGCGCTGCTCCTCGGCCTGGCGCCGCTGCTCGGCCTCGGCGGCCTGCTGCTCCAGGCGCTGCTGGCGGGCATCCTCCTCGGCCCGCTTCTGCCGATCCTGCTGGCGCAGGGCGTCGATCTCGGCCTGTACCCGCGCCTCGTTCACCACCGTGGCCTGCACCACCTGGGGCTCGGCGCCACCCTGCTGCGGCTTGGGCGACCAGTCCAGCCCCACCACCAGGAACACCAGCAGGAGCATGTGCACCAGCACGGCGAACAGGAACGAGGCCGGGTAATCGCGGATAAGGCGCAGCATGGGCCTGGACTCAGCGCTCCTCGGCCTGGGTGACGAGCCCCACGCCCGGGGCTCCGGCCCGCTGCAGCAGGGTCATGGCGTAGACCACGGTGCCGTAGTCCACCGCCCGATCCCCCTTGACGTAGACGGGCGTGCCGGGGCGGTGGCGCAGCACCGCCGCCACCCGCGCCACCAGGTCCGCCTCGGTCAGCGGCGCGTCGCTGTTCTCTCCCACGTTGAGGTAGTAGTTGCCGTCGCGGTCCACGCTCACCACCAGGGGATCGGTCTGGTTCCGCTCCAGGGGCTTGGAAGGCGCCTGGGGCAGTTCCACCTTCACCCCCTGGCTGAGCAGGGGCGCGGTCACCATGAAGATCACCAGCAGCACCAGCATCACGTCGATGTAGGGCACCACGTTCATCTCCGACATCGGCCGCCGGCGCTTGTGGCGGCGAGCCTGGACACCGGCCATCAGCGCCGCCCTCCGTCACCCGCGGATCCGCGGTTCATGCCGCACTCCTCTCGCCGCTGTCGGCCTGGCGGTAGAGAATGCTGGAGAACTCCTCCAGGAATGCGTCGTAGCGGGTGTAGAGCCGCTCCACCTGGTTGGAGTAGCGGTTGTAGGCCACCACCGCGGGAATGGCCGCGAACAGGCCCATGGCGGTGGCGATGAGCGCCTCGGCGATGCCCGGGGCGACCATGGCGAGCGTCGCCTGGCTCACGTTCCCCAGCGCCCGGAAGGAGTTCATGATGCCCCACACGGTGCCGAACAGGCCCACGTAGGGGCTGGTGGAGCCCACCGTGGCCAGGAACGCCAGGTGGGTTTCGAGCCGGTCCATCTCCCGGGAGAGCACCACGCGCATGGCCCGCTGCACCCCTTCCACCGCCACGGTGGCCTCCAGCCCGCGCTGCTTGCGCAGCCGCGCGAACTCCTTGAAGCCGGCCAGGAAGATGCTCTCCATCCCCGAGCGCCCGCCCTTGCGGGCCGAGAGCCGGGTGTAGAGCCCGGTCAGCTCGGTGCCGGACCAGAAGTCGTTCTCGAACTCGTCGGCCAAGCGCCGGGCCCGGCGCAGCATGGCGGCCTTCTGGAAGATCATCGTCCAGGAAGCGAGCGAGGCGAACAGCAGCAGCAGCATCACCCCCTTGACCAGGGGGCTTGCCGTGAGGACGAGACTTACCAGGGACAGGTCAGCGGTCACCGCTTATCTCCGCGAGTATCTCAGGTGGTATGGGCCGGTGGCGCAGGGCATCGGCGCTCACGCAGGCCACACGGATGCGGCCGGTACACAGCGGCACCGCGGGCTCCTCCCGGCGGACGATGGACTGTTCGAAGGTCAGACTCGCGCGGCCCACCCCGGCGATGCGCGAGTCCACCTGGAGCAGGTCGTTGAAGCGTGCCGGACGCAGGTATTCCAGGGCGGCGGAACGGACCGCGAAGATGACCCCCGCCTCGCGGGCGAGGGCATCCTGCTCGAAGCCCAGGCTGCGCAGCCATTCCGTACGGGCCCGCTCCATGAAACGGAGGTAGTTGGCGTAGTAGACCACACCCCCCGAGTCGGTGTCCTCGTAATAGACGCGGACCGGCCACACGAAGTGCCCGTCCGTCACCGACTGCCGCGTCTGTTCCTTCA
>JAQVKR010000060.1 GCA_028694565.1 Gammaproteobacteria bacterium
GCCAGGCCCGCCTCCCGCTCGCTGTTGACGGTGGCGGGGTAGCGGCGTTCGTAGCCGAGGCGCGCGTCCAGGCCGTGGGCAGCGGCGATGCCATCGGCCAGCCGGCGCATGGACTGCTCGATGGGATCCTGGATCTCGGTCTTGAACGCCCGGGTGGTGCCGGCGAGGGTGACGTGCTCGGGGATGACGTTGGTGGTGCGGCCGCCGTGGATGCGGGTGACGCTGATGACCGCCGACTCGATGGGGTCCACCTGGCGGCTGACGATGCCCTGCCACGCGGTGATGACGTGCGCCGCGGCGAGGATGGGATCCCGGGCCTTGTGGGGGTAGGCGCCATGGCCGCCGAGCCCGGACAGGGTCAGCTCGAAGAAATCCGCCGAAGCCATCACCGGTCCGCTGCGCACGCCCATTCCGCCCAGCTCCAGGCCGGGCATGTTGTGCATGCCGAACACGGCCTCCATCGGAAAGCGCTCGAACAGTCCCTCTTCCACCATGCGCCGGCCGCCGGCCACGTTCTCCTCCGCCGGCTGGAAGATGAAGTGCACCACGCCGTCGAAATCCCGGTCCGCGGCCAGGCAGCGGGCCGCGCCCAGCAGCATGGCGGTATGGCCGTCGTGGCCGCAGGCGTGCATCTTGCCGGGGCGGGTGGAGGCGTAGGGCAGGCCGCTCGCCTCCTCGAGATCGAGGGCATCCATGTCGGCCCGCAGGCCGATGGCGCGGCCGCTCCCGCCGCCGCGCAGGGTGCCCACCACGCCGGTGCCGGCCAGTCCGGTGTGCACCTCCAGGCCGCAGCGTTCGAGTTCCCCGGCCACCCGGGCGGCGGTGCGGTATTCCTCGAAGGCGGTCTCCGGGTGGGCGTGCAGTTCATGGCGCAGCGCGATGAGCTCGGGCAGCAGGGTCCGGATCCGTTCGCCGGTGTCGGTGGTCACGGCTGCCCGCCTCCCAGCAGGTCGGTGTCATTGTCGCGGTTGTTGCGCCGGCGGGGGGCGGGTTCGGCCGGATCGGGCCGCACCGCCGCGCCGCCATGGAGGAGATCGGTGTCCAGTTCGGGGCGGCTCTCGCGCGGGCGGTGCGGCGGAGCGGCCGCATCCGGGGCGGGCCGGCCCCGGCCATGGAGGAGGTCCGTATCGATATCCGGGGTCGGCCCCGCATCGCGCGGGCGTGGCGGCCGTCTGCGCCACAGGCCGGTGACGGCCACCGCCGCGGCGACAGCCACGATGGCGATGAGGAAAGGATCCATGGTCGGGGGCTCCCGCGGGCTGCGCTACGGTCCATGATGCGCATGGACCGGGCGCGCCGCAACGTGTCCGTTCCCGGTCCGGTGGCGGTATGATGCGCGGGTACGGTGGCGGAGGTGAGAGAGGCATGCGCATCCTGATCCTGGGGGCCGGCGCGGTGGGTCTGTCGGTGGCCGCCATGCTGTCCCCGGTGGCGACAGTGCACGCGGTGTGCCGGGCGCGCCATGCCCGGGTCATCGCCGCGGAGGGCTTTTCCATGAGCGGAGTCTGGGGCGGGGCGCGCCTGCGCTTCAGCGCCGCGGAGACGCCGCCGGACCCGGGCGACTGGGACTACGTCATCGTCGCCTGCAAGTCCACCGACACCCGGGAGCTGGCCGAACGCTTCGCGCCGGTGCTGGCGGGGCGCGAGGTGGTGAGCCTGCAGAACGGCCTCGGCAACGAGGAGATCCTGGCCGGATTCACCGACCGGGTCATCGGCGGCACCATCATCACCGGCTTCGAATGGCGCGGCGACGCCCGGGTGCACGTCAGCGTGGAGGCGGGCCCCATCCGCCTGGGCCGCTTCCCGGCGGGCACGGACCCGGCCGTGGAGGGGCTGGTGTCGCTGTTGCGCGCCGCCGGACTCAAGGCCGAGTCGACGCCCTCCATCCGCACCGCCCTGTGGGCCAAGACCCTCTACAACTGTGCGCTCAATCCCCTCGGCGCGCTGCTGGGCGTCGCCTACGGCGCCCTCTCCCATCCCCAGTCCTGGGCGGTCATCGAGGAGATTGTCGGGGAGGCCCGCGCGGTGTGCGCCGCGGAGGGGGTGGCGCTGCCCTGGCCCGACGCGGCGGCCTACCTGGAGCACCTGCGCACGGTGCAGCTCCCGGCAACCGCCGGCCACCATCCCTCCATGCTCCAGGATCTGCAGCGCGGCCGTCCCACGGAGATCGACTTCCTCAACGGCGCGGTGGCGTCACGGGGCGCGGCGCTGGGGATTCCGACCCCGGTGAACGCCACCCTGGCGCGGCTCATCCGCTTCCGCGAGAGCCGGGGCGGCGCCGCCGCCGCGGCGGAGTCCTGAGCCGTGGCCGGCCCCGGCTTCCCTCTCGACGCCTACCTGGAGCGCATCGGCGCCGTGGAGGCGCCCGACGCCGGCGTGGAGAGCCTGTACCGGCTGCACGCCGCCCAGGTCTTCGCCATCCCGTTCGAGAACCTGGACATCCATCTCGGCCGTGACATTTCCCTCGCCCCCGCGGCGCTGGCGGAGAAGCTCATCGGGCGCCGCCGCGGCGGCTACTGCTTCGAGCTGAACGGACTGCTGTCCCTGGCGCTCGGGGCGCTGGGCCATGCCCCGCGGCCATGCCTGGCGCGGGTGCTGCACGGGCGCCCCGAACCGGGACCGCGCACCCACCTGGTGCTGCTGCTGGAACTGGGCGGGCGCACCTGGCTGGCGGATGCCGGTTTCGGCGGCCCGGGGCTGCGCGCTCCCATCCCCCTGGAGCCGGGGCGGGTGGATGCCCAGTACGGCGAGCGCTATCGCCTGCGCCGCGATCCGCTGCTGGGCCTGGTGCTGCAGCAGGAGGACGGGGAGGGGTGGCGGGATCTCTACGCCCTCGATGCCGGGCTGACCCTGCCGGCGGATATCGAGATGGCCAATTTCTTCACCTCCCGCTGGCCGGGATCGCTGTTCCGCCAGCGCCGGATCTGCGCTCTGGCCATGCCCTCCGGTAGGGTGACCCTGGGCGATTTCGAACTCGTCATCCGCCAGGGCGGGACGCTGCGGCGCGAGATCCTGGCGCCGGGGCCCGCCTATCTGGAGGCCCTCGCCACCCACTTCGGCCTCGAGCTCGGCGTCGCCTACGACGCCTTCGTGCCCGCTGCCGTCCCGCCGCCCTCCTGACACGGCCTGGATCCGCCGCGGGGCCTCCGGCGCCGGTCCCGGGCCGGTGGCCGGACGGCCCGGGACGGCGGAGTCAATCCAGCTGGCGGGGCGTATCCAGCAGCCAGTCGTCCTCGACCACCACCAGGGCATTGTCGATGGCGCGACGGGCGATGGCCGGGTCGCGGAACGGCTTCTCGAGGGCGTGAATGGCGCTGTCGAGCTGTCCCCGCACGTAGTCCACCGGCAGGTAGATGCTGCTCACGGAGATGCGCTCGGCGGACCGGTCCAGCGCCTGCAGGGCCTCATCCGGCTTGCCGGAGGTGACCGCCTTCCGGGCCTTGTCCACGCTGCCGCGCAGGGCCAGGGCCTCCTCGGGGGCATACTCCTCCATGGTCTCCAGGCTGGCGTAGAGCGGGAGCAGATCCTGCTCGAAGCGCTCGCTGCGGCCGGCCTTCAGGTCCGTACGCGCATTCGCCAGCTCGCCCATGGCGATCTGCCCGAGAGCCCGGTCATAGGGAAACAGCAGATCCATCGCATGGATGATCCGCGCACCATAGCCCAGTTCGCGCCGGGCCGCGTCCGGGCGGTCGGCATCCAGGTCGGCGCGGGCGCTGCGCAGTTCGCGCACCAGGGTGTGGCCGGCGCTGTAGGCGAGATCGGCCAGGGCCGAGTCGCTCCAGGCCCGGGAGCGGGCCGGGGCGGGAGTCGTGGCGGCGATGCCCTGGGCTCCGGGCAGGATCAGCAGCATGGCGAGGAGCATGGCGCCCGAGCGGCGCCGGGGTGTGTTGGGGGTGGAATGCTTCATGACATGTCCTCCGCGGTTGCGGGCGGCCCGGTTCCGGGGAATCGGCGCCGCGGTGGTTGCGCCCGGCGCCCCTGCCGGCGGGTGCCGGGGAGCGGGCCGGACTCACGCCCTGATCGGGGCAACATCCGGGCCATCATGCCAAGTCGTTGAATTCTTGATTGTTATGTCTTTTCCGGGAGGGGGTTGGACGGTGGAAATCCCCCGTCGGGGAGCCGGACGGGTGGATATGGGCCACCCGGGCCGGAGGGGATTCCGGCCCGGGACGCCTGCAGGCAGCCAGCGGACGCGAAGGAAGTATGCGAACAGTTTCGAATAGACAGGATTTACAGAATGAACAGGATTTGGATTGCACCCATTCCGGCAAGCGCGTCCTGCCCGTGCCCCGTCGCTTCCGGAAGACCGGCAACCGACAGTGGACCGGGAGATTTAATCCTGTAAGTCCTGTAAATCCTGTCTATAAAAAATGTCTTTGCGTCCTGCGTGGCGGCTGCCCGGCGCGGATCAGCCGAGCTGGCTGACGTCGCGCACGCCGCCGCGGGCGGCGGAGGTGGTCATGGCGGCGTAGGCCTTCAGCGCCGCGGAGACCTGGCGCTCGCGGTCCGGCTTCCAGGCGCCTGCGCCCTTGGCCTCCATGGCCGCGCGGCGCTCCGCCAGCACCGCCTCGTCCACCGCCAGGCGGATGGAGCGGGCGGGGATGTCGATCTCGATGGTGTCGCCTTCCTCCACCAGGCCGATGACGCCGCCCTCGGCCGCCTCGGGGGAGGCGTGGCCGATGGACAGCCCCGAGGTGCCGCCGGAGAAGCGCCCGTCGGTGATGAGGGCGCAGGCCTTGCCCAGCCCCTTGGACTTGAGATAGGAGGTCGGGTAGAGCATCTCCTGCATGCCCGGCCCGCCGCGCGGCCCCTCGTAGCGGATCACCACCACGTCCCCGGCCACGATCCGGTTGCCGAGGATCGCCTCCACCGCCGCCTCCTGGCTCTCGAAGACCCGGGCGGGACCGGCGAATTTCAGGATGCTCTCGTCCACGCCGGCGGTCTTGACGATGCAGCCCTCCTCGGCGAGGTTGCCGTAGAGCACGGCCAGCCCGCCGTCCTGGCTGTAGGCGTGCTCCCGGTCGCGGATGCAGCCCGCCTCGCGATCCAGGTCCAGCGCCGGGAAGCGGCGTTCCTGGCTGAAGGCGACCTGGCTGGGCACGCCGCCCGGGGCGGCCTTGTAGAAATCGTGGCGCTTGGCGTCGGCGGTGAGGCGCACGTCCCACAGGGCGATGGCCTCGGCCAGGTTGGCCGAGTGCACCGTCCTCGCCTCGCGGTTGAGCAGCCCGGCGCGGTCCATCTCGCCGAGGATGGCCATGATGCCGCCGGCCCGGTGCACGTCCTCGATGTGATACTTCTGGGTGGCGGGGGCCACCTTGCACAGGTTGGGCACCTGGCGCGACAGGCGGTCGATGTCGGCCATGGTGAAGTCGACCTCCGCCTCCTGGGCGGCGGCCAGCAGGTGCAGCACGGTGTTGGTGGAGCCGCCCATGGCGATGTCCAGCGACATGGCGTTCTCGAACGCCGCGAAGGTGGCGATGGAGCGCGGCAGAACCGAGTCGTCGTCCTGCTCGTAGTAGCGCTTCGCCAGGGCCACGATCATGCGCCCGGCCTCGCGGAACAGCCGCTCGCGGTCCTTGTGGGTGGCCACCACCGTGCCGTTGCCGGGGAGGCTCAGCCCCAGCGCCTCGGTGAGGCAGTTCATGGAGTTGGCGGTGAACATGCCCGAGCAGGAGCCGCAGGTGGGGCAGGCCGAGCGCTCCATCTCCTGCACCTCGCCGTCGCTCACCTTGTCGTCGCCGGCCACGATCATGGCGTCGATGAGATCCACGTGCAGCTCCTCGCCGCGCCACTGCACCTTGCCCGCCTCCATGGGGCCGCCGGAGACGAAGATGGCGGGGATGTTGAGGCGCAACGCCGCATTCAGCATGCCCGGGGTGATCTTGTCGCAGTTGGAGATGCACACCAGGGCGTCGGCGCAGTGGGCGTTGGCCATGTACTCCACGCTGTCGGCGATGATCTCCCGCGAGGGCAGGGAGTAGAGCATGCCGCCATGGCCCATGGCGATGCCGTCGTCCACGGCGATGGTGTTGAACTCCTTGGCCACCCCGCCGGCGGCCTCGATCTCGCGCGCCACCAGCTGCCCCAGGTCCTTCAGGTGCACGTGCCCGGGCACGAACTGGGTGAAGGAGTTGACCACGGCGATGATGGGCTTGTTGAAGTCCTCGTCCTTCATTCCGGTGGCGCGCCAGAGCGCCCGGGCGCCGGCCATGGTGCGGCCGCGGGTGGTGGTCCAGGAGCGGTAGTTGGGCATGGTGTTTCCTCGTGCGGTTCGACTCGACGGCGGACGCCATAGCATAGCAGATGCCCCGCCCGGCCGATCCCCCGCCACGGCCGATCAATCCGCCCGCCGCGCACCATGCTGGTGCGCAACGCGGCCTGCGCGCCGTCCGGTTCCCCGTGCTGGTGCACGCGCGTCCGCCGCGGGCGCCGTCCATCCGCGCCCGCGGCGGTTTTCCCCGGCTGGCATGGGCCTTGCTCTGTTCACCGGACCAAGGCGCGGCGGAGGGACGGTGACGGATGTGGTGGCGGAGCGGTGGCCCATGACGGCCGCGGCCAGGGTGCCGGAAGCGGAAGCGGAAGCGGAGGCGGAGGCCGGGGCCGGCTGGCTGGGTGCGCTGGACCTCGGCTTCGAGCGCCGGGGGGAGGGCAGCGTGCTGGCCGCGCGGCGCCACCGCGGCCCCCTGCTGGTGCAGCGCACCTTCCACCCCGAGCCGGGCGTCTGCCACGCCTACCTGCTGCACCCGCCGGGCGGGGTGGTGGGGGGCGATCGCCTGCGGCTGCGGGTGCGGGCCGCCGCCCGCTCCGGCGTGCTGCTGACCGCGCCGGCCGCCGGCAAGTTCTACCGCAGCGCCGGGCCGACGGCGAGCCAGTCGGTGCGGCTGGAGCTGGAGGCGGGGGCGGCGCTGGAGTGGCTGCCGCAGGAGAACATCGTCTATGACGGCGCCCGGGTGGAGAGCGTCACCCGGGTGGACCTGGCCGGGGACGCCCGCTTCCTGGGCTGGGAGATCACCTGCCTGGGGCGCCCGGCGGCGGGCGAGGCGTTCACCCGCGGCCGGCTGCGCCAGCGCCTCGAGCTGTGGCGCGGCGGCCGTCCCCTGTACCTGGAGCGGCTCGACCTGGAGGCCGGAGCGCCGTTCCAGTCGGCGGCCTGGGGGCTGCGGGGCGCGCCGGTGATCGGCAGCCTCGTCGCCGCCGGCAATGTCCCCGGGCTGGACCGGCGCGTGCGGGAGGCGGCGGGCGCGGACGGGCCCGGCGAGCTGTTCAGCGTCACCCAGCTCGAGGCGGTGCTGGTGTGCCGCTACCTGGGCGGGTCCACCGCGCGCGCCCGGCGCTGCTTCGAGGCCGCCTGGCGGGTGCTGCGCCCGGCGCTGCTGGGACGGCCGGCGTGCGCGCCGCGGATCTGGAGCACCTGAAGCGGGGGCCCGCGCCTCCGGGCGGGGTCGGGTAGATGAAGAGGAGGGGTGATGGAGCTGACGCCACGGGAGAAGGACAAGCTGCTGCTGTTCACCGCGGCCCTGCTGGCCGAGCGGCGCCGCGAGCGGGGACTGAAGCTCAACTACCCGGAGGCGGTGGCCTACATCAGCGCCGCGATCCTGGAGGGGGCCCGTGACGGGCGCAGCGTCGCCGAGCTGATGGACTACGGCCGCACGCTGCTGGGCACGGATGACGTGATGGAGGGGGTCGCGGCGATGATCCCCGAGGTGCAGGTGGAGGCCACCTTCCCCGACGGCACCAAGCTGGTGACCGTGCACGAGCCCATCGGCTGAGGAGACGGATGATGATTCCAGGCGAAATCGTGACCGCCGGGGGCGAGATCGAGATCAACGCCGGGCGCCAGACGCTGCGGATGACCGTGGCCAATACCGGGGACCGGCCCATCCAGGTGGGATCCCACTACCACTTCCACGAGACCAACCCGGCGCTGGCCTTCGACCGCGCGGCCGCCCGCGGCTTCCGGCTCAACATTCCCGCCGGCACCGCCGTGCGCTTCGAGCCGGGGCAGGAGCGGGAGGTGGAGCTGGTGGCCTATGCCGGCCGCCGGCGGGTGTACGGGTTCAACGCCCGGGTGATGGGCGAGCTGGAGGGGTGAGGCGGCCATGGTGAGCATCAGCCGGCAGGCCTATGCGGAGATGTACGGCCCCACCGTGGGCGACCGGGTGCGGCTCGCCGACACCGACCTCTGGATCCGGGTGGAGGCGGATCGCACCGTCTACGGCGACGAGGTGAAGTTCGGCGGCGGCAAGGTGATTCGCGACGGCATGGGCCAGTCCCAGGCCCCGTCCGCGGAGACGGTGGACACGGTCATCACCAACGCCCTGATTCTCGACTGGTGGGGCGTGGTGAAGGCGGACATCGGCATCAAGGCCGGGCGCATCGCCGCCATCGGCAAGGCCGGCAACCCCGACACCCAGGCGGGCGTGGACATCGTGGTGGGGCCGGGCACCGAGGCCATCGCCGGCGAGGGCCTCATCGTCACCGCCGGGGGCGTCGACTCCCACATCCACTTCATTTGCCCCCAGCAGGTGGAGGAGGCGCTCATGTCGGGCGTCACCACCATGCTCGGCGGCGGCACCGGGCCGGCGACCGGCACCAACGCCACCACCTGCACCCCGGGTCCCTGGAATCTCCACCGGATGCTGCAGGCGGCCGACGCCCTGCCCATGAACCTCGGCTTCCTCGGCAAGGGCAACGCCAGCCTGCCGCAGGCGCTGGAGGAGCAGGTGCGCGCCGGGGCCATGGGGCTCAAGCTGCACGAGGACTGGGGCACCACGCCGGCGGCCATCGACTGCTGCCTCGAGGTGGCGGAACGCTTCGACGTGCAGGTGGCCATCCACACCGACACCCTCAACGAGTCGGGCTTCGTGGAGCGGACCCTGGCCGCCTTCAAGGGCCGCACCATCCACACCTACCACACCGAGGGCGCCGGCGGGGGGCATGCGCCGGGCATCATCCGCGCCTGCGGCGAGGCCAACGTGCTGCCCTCCTCGACCAATCCCACCCGGCCCTACACGGTCAACACGGTGGACGAGCACCTGGACATGCTCATGGTCTGCCACCACCTGGACCCCAACATTCCCGAGGACGTGGCCTTCGCCGACTCGCGCATCCGCCGCGAGACCATCGCCGCGGAGGACATCCTCCACGACCTCGGCGCCTTCTCCATGATCGCCTCCGACTCCCAGGCCATGGGCCGGGTGGGGGAGGTAATCACGCGCACCTGGCAGACCGCCCACAAGATGAAGGCCCAGCGCGGCAGCCTGAGCGGCGACTCCGGCGGCAGCGACAACCTGCGCGCCCGCCGCTACGTGGCCAAGTACACCATCAACCCGGCCCGCGCCCACGGCATCGGCCACGAGGTGGGCTCGGTGGAGGTGGGCAAGCTGGCGGACCTGGTCCTGTGGCGGCCTGCCTTCTTCGGCGCCAAGCCGCACCTGGTCATCAAGGGCGGGCTCATCGCCGCGGCGCCCATGGGCGATCCCAACGCCTCCATCCCCACGCCCCAGCCGGTGCACTACCGGCCCATGTTCGGGGCGCTGGGCGGGGCGCGCCACGCCACCGCGCTCACCTTCGTCTCCGGGGCGGCCCTGGAGGCGGACATCGGCGGCCGGCTGGGGCTGGCCAAGACGCTGGCGGCCGTGCAGGGCTGCCGCGCGGTGGGCAAGGCGGACATGGCGCTGAACGACTGGCTGCCGCGCATCGAGGTGGATGCGCAGACTTACGCCGTGCGGGCCGACGGCGAGCTGCTCGCCTGCGAGCCGGCCACGGTGCTGCCCCTGGCCCAGCGCTATTTCCTGTTCTAGCCGGGCGCGGCCCCGGGAGGATATCCAGATGCTGCGAGTGACGGAACGGCTCGAAACGCCGGAACGACCCGAGGTGACCCTAACGCTGCCCTACGAGCTGCGGGTGAAGAGCCGCATGCCGGTGCAGCTCGACAACGGCGAGAGCGTGGGCC
>JAQVKR010000061.1 GCA_028694565.1 Gammaproteobacteria bacterium
GCCCGCCTGGCGCGGGCCGGGGAGTTCATCGAGCGGCTGCCGCGGGGCTACGCGACCCCCGTGGGCGAGGGGGGGCAGGGGCTGTCCGGCGGCCAGATCCAGCGCCTGGCGCTGGCCCGGGCCTTTCTCAAGGACGCCCCGCTGGTGGTGCTGGACGAGCCCACCGCGAGCCTCGACCCGGACAGCGAGGCGCTGGTGCAGGCGGCCATCGAGCGGCTGGCCGCGGGCCGCACCCTGCTGGTGGTGGCCCACCGCCTGGCCACCGTGCGCGGCGCCGACCGCGTCGTGGTCCTGGACGGCGGCCGGGTGGTGGAGAGCGGCGCCCACCGGGAGCTCATGGCCGCCGGCGGCCTCTACCGGCGCATGGTGACCGCCTACGGGGGGACGGCATGAGGACGGTGCTGCGCCTGGGCCGCCTGATCGGCCCCTACTGGAAATGGATGCTCCTCGGGGTGCTCGTCTCCTTCGTCACCCTGCTGGCCAACGTCGGCCTGATGACTCTCTCGGGCTGGTTCATCGCCGCCATGGCCCTGGCCGGACTGGCGGGCGCGAGCATGAACTACTTCTCCCCCGCCGCCACCATCCGCGCCTTCGCCATCGTCCGCACCGTGGGGCGCTACGCCGAGCGGCTGGTGACCCACGAGGCCACCTTCCGGGTCCTCGCCCGGCTGCGGGTGTGGTTCTACGAGCACCTGGAGCCTCTGGCCCCGGCACGGCTGCAGACATTCCGCAGCGGGGACCTGCTGAGCCGCATCCGCGCCGACATCGACACCATCGACAACCTCTACCTGCGCATCCTGGTGCCGGTGGCGGTGGGCGTCCTGGGGCTGGCGGCGGCGGGCGTCTTCCTGTGGCGCTACGATCCGCGGCTGGCGCTGGCCAACCTGGCGCTGCTGCTGGCGGCGGGGGTGGCGGTCCCGTGGCTGGCGACCCGGCTGGGCCGCGAGCCCGGGGAGACCCAGGTGCGCAGCGGGGCCGAGCTGCGCGCCGCGGCGGTGGACGGGCTGCAGGGGCTGGCGGAGCTGACCGTGTTCGGCGCCGCCGGCGCCCAGGCGGAGCGCCTGGACGGGCTGAGCCGGGAGCTGACCGCGGCCCAGGCGCGCATGAGCCGCCTGTCCGGGCTCTCCCAGGCGGCGCTGGGCCTGGGCGCCAACCTGGCCATGTGGCTGGTGGCCCTCATCGCCATCCCCCTGGTGGGGAGCGGGACGCTGCGGCCGCCCGAGCTCGCCATGCTGGTGCTGTTCGCCCTGGCCAGCTTCGAGGCGGTCATGCCCCTGCCCCAGGCGTTCCAGATGCTGGGCCAGACGCTGGCCGCCGCCCGGCGCGTCTTCGAGATCATCGACGCCCGGCCCCAGGTGGCGGAGCCGGCGGGGCCGGCGCCGACCCCGGCCCACCACGGCCTGGAGCTGTCTGGCGTGGAGATGCGCTACGGACCCGACGCTCCGCCCGCCCTCGCCGGCCTCGACCTGAACCTGCCCCCCGGGGGGCGGGTGGCGGTGGTGGGCGCCACCGGCTCGGGCAAGAGCACCCTGGTCAACCTCCTGCTGCGCTTCTGGGACTATCAGGCGGGCAGCATCCGCTTCGGCGGCCACGACCTGCGCGCCTACCCCGGCGAAGCGCTGCGCCGCCATTTCGCCGTGGTCTCCCAGGGCACCCACCTGTTCACCACCACCCTGCGGGAGAACCTGCGGGTGGCCGCCCCGGAGGCCTCCGACAGCGCCATGGAGGCGGCCCTGGAGGTCGCCCAGCTGCTGGAGTTCGTCCGCACCCGGGCCGAGGGGCTCGACACCTGGGTGGGCGAGGCGGGGCTGACCCTCTCCGGCGGCCAGGCGCGGCGCGTGGCCATCGCCCGGGCACTGCTCAAGGATGCCCCCGTCCTGCTTCTGGACGAGCCCACCGAGGGCCTGGACGCCCCCACCGAACAGGCCCTTATGGAGGCCCTCCACCGCCTCATGGAAGGCCGCAGCGTGCTCCTCATCACCCACCGCCTGGTGGGCCTGGAGCGGATGGACGAGATCCTGGTCCTCGACCGCGGCCGGGTGGTGGAGCGGGGCACCCACGCCGGGCTGTTCGCCGCCGGCGGCGTCTACGCCGGCATGCACGCGCGGCTGGGGGAGTGAACCGGAGCCGGAAAAATCAAACGGGCGGAACCAACAGGATTGACCGGATTTGTCCGGTGCGGCGCAAGCCCCAACCCGCCGGGACTCACCCGGCGTCCAGCGCCGCCGACAGCTCGGCCGCCAGCAGATAGAGGCCGGTTCCGGCCAGCGCCGCCGAGAACAGCACGCCCTGCACCCTCATCGACCGCCGGGATGCCAGGACCCGCCCCGCCACGCCCCCCAGCACCAGCCAGCCGATGTTTGCCGTGATGTTGATCGCCATGAACCAGGCCATGAAGAGGGGAAATCCTTCTCCGGTCCTGTCCGGGAACTGGGCGAGAACCGCCGCTACCATCAGATAAAATTTCACGTTCAGCAGGTTGAGCATAAAGCCGGCCGTGAATCCCGGGCACTGCCCCGGCCTCTCCGTGCGCTCAGCCGCGGCCCGGTAGAGCCTGAACGCGAGGTAGAAAATATAGGCGAGTCCGGCGAGGCGGATCGAACGATGCAGAAGCTCGTGCCGGACGAGCAATTCATACAGCCCATACCCGGAGAAGCCCACGATCAGCAGCGCCGAACAGAGGATTCCCCCGTAGAACCGCAGGGCGCGCCGGATCCCGAACAGCGAGGCGGAGCCCGCCAGCGCGAGATTGGCCGGTCCCGGGCTGAAGGCGAGCGGCGCCATCAGGCCAACGAACAACACGAACCCATCCATGTCCGTACCAGCCTCCGTCGAGCGTGTCCGGAAAGTGATCCCGGACGGGTCGGGTTGGACGAGCCGGAACCCATCCCCGGCTCACGCCGGTGGCGACGATTCCCGCGCCGTTCGTGAGCGCCCGGCCTGAAAGCGGGGCCTGGGCCCCGCCAAGGCGATTCGCCGGGGCCGTTCCCCGCGGGCCTCCTCACTCCGTTGCGGCGGCGATCGGCCCTGGTCCGTGCGGGCACGGACAAGCCGCGCAGGCGGCGTAATCCGCGGACCACAGGCCCTGTCCCTTCATCCGCTAAATCCTGTGAATCCTCTCTATTCAGATCCTTGCGGTCATTCCACGTGCGCCCGCGTTCCCGGCGCCTCGGTGAACTCCCGCGAGGTGAGCGCGGCGCGGAGGTAGTCGCGGTTGAGGCGGGCGATGAAGCGCACCGGGATGCCCTCGGGGCAGACGGCGCCGCACTCGTAGTTGTTGCTGCAGGCGCCGAATCCCTCCCGGTCCATGGCCTCCACCAGGGCGATGGCGCGATGGATGCGCTCGGGCTGCCCCTGGGGCAGGAGGCTGAAGTGGGTGATCTTGGCGGCCACGAACAGCATCGCCGAGGCGTTGGGGCAGGCGGCCACACAGGCGCCGCAGCCGAGGCAGGCGGCCGCGTCCAGCGCCGTCTCCGCGTCCTCCTTCGCCACCAGGTGGGTGTTGGCGTCGGGGGCGGAGCCGGTGTTCACCGACGCGTAGCCGCCCGCCTGCAGCACCCGGTCCAGGGCGCCGCGATCCACCACCAGGTCGCGGATGACCGGAAACGCCCGCGCCCGGAACGGCTCCACGGTGATCTCGGCCCCGTCCGCGAAGTGGCGCAGGTAGAGCTGGCAGGTGGTGGTCTCCGGCACCGGACCGTGGGGAATCCCGTCGATGACCAGCGAGCAGGCCCCGCAGATTCCCTCGCGGCAGTCGGAGTCGAAGGCGATGGGCTCCTCCCCCCGCGCCACCAGCGTCTCGTTGAGCACGTCCAGCATCTCCAGGAAGGACATGTCCGGGCTCAGATCCGCCACCGGGTAGGTCTCGAACCGGCCCGGGCTTGCGGGTCCGGCCTGGCGCCAGATGTGGAGGGTGACCTTCATTGGACGATGGTTAATGGTTAATGGTTAATGGTTAATGGTTAACAAACAGTGCAATCGCCGGTGCGGCGAAGAATACCCTGGCCCTTTATCCCTTATCCCTTATCCAGAAACGCCCCGCCGCCGTGTGATGCCGCAGCCGGCATGCTGGAACAATACATAAAACCCAACGTCTCAGGTAACAGGCGCAGGCGCGTCAGCGCGAAGCGTCCTTGTTCACCTGCCTGTTGGCCCTTAGTTGTGATTTAGCGCTCATAGCCAACTGAAAGAAACCTTGACTGGACGTCGACTCTGACACCACCAAGGTCAACAACCATTTTCCATCTTTTGAATACGTATAGTTTGTGGTTTCCACTGCGCCTTTCGACAAGCTCTTTTCCTTAGACGTTACATTCTCAGCGACTTCCGGTGTTCTAATACCGCTACGAAGCTTAGATAACGCCTCATTTGCCTTGGCAAGGTTAACCTCTTTTACAAATACAGTGCATAAATTACCTGGTTCAACGACTAAGGCGTACCTAACACCGTTGTTGTTTACTGAGTATGCTACGCCACCTGGTTCTTGGACTAAACCGCTAGCATATTCACGAGGAATCACTTCGAACTTGTTTCTTTCTACCCATGCATCAAACCCTGCTTGGTCTGGATAGTATTTCAGACAGCCAGCACCGAATAGCATTACCGCACCATCTGCGATGAACTTCTCGGCATCAAAATCTTCGGCAGTAGCTCTTGTTGCGAGCGACAAAAGCAGGACGATTACCGCTATGAACTTCATAGGTCTTCCCTGTAAGGCCAACACCTTCATTTATAGGATCTTTCCGATGGCTTGAGCGCCTCGAACTCCAGCGGCTCCGCGTGCCGGACCGGCTCCTTGTCCGTGCCCGCCCACTCCCAGGCCGCCACGTGCCCGAAGCGGCCGTCGTCGCGCAGGGCCTCACCCTCGGCGGTCTGGTGCTCCTCGCGGAAATGGCCGCCACAGGACTCCTCCCGGGCCAGGGCGTCGCGGCAGACCAGCTCGGCGAACTCCAGGAAGTCCGCCACCCGGCCGGCCTTCTCCAGCGAGGTGTTGAACTCGAGGCTGCTGCCGCAGACCCCCACCGTCTCCCAGAACTGCTCCCGCAGCGGCGGGATGCGCTCCAGGGCCTCGCGCAGGCCGGCGGCGCTGCGGGACATGCCGCAGTGCTCCCACATGATTTCGCCCAGTTCCCGGTGGAAGGATTCCACCGACCGCCGGCCGCAGGTCTTCACCAAGCGCCGGATGCGGCCCTGGGCCCGCTCCTCGGCCACGGCGAAGGCGTCCCCGTCGGCGCGGGGCGGATCGCGGGAGACGGCCGCCAGGTAGTGGCCCAGGGTCCTGGGCACGATGAAGTAGCCGTCCGCCAGCCCCTGCATCAGGGCGCTCGCCCCGAGCCGGTTGGCGCCGTGGTCGGAGAAGTTGGCCTCGCCGATGACGAACAGCCCCGGGACCGTGCTCATCAGGTCGTAGTCCACCCACAGCCCACCCATGGTGTAGTGGGCGGCCGGGTAGATGCGCATGGGCGCCGTCCAGGGATCCTCGCCGGTGATCTGCCGGTACATGGTGAAGAGGTTGCCGTAGCGGCCGGCGATCCTGTCGCGCCCCAGCCGTGCGATGGCCTCGGCGAAATCCAGGTAGACGCCGCGGCCGGTGCGGCCGACGCCCCGCCCCTCGTCGCACACCTGCTTGGCGGCCCGGGAGGCGATATCGCGCGGGGTGAGATTGCCGAAGGCCGGATAGCGGCGTTCCAGGTAGTAGTCCCGCTCGGCCTCGGGAATACGGCCCGGGGGACGGGTGTCGCCGCCCGCCCGCGGCACCCAGATGCGGCCGTCGTTGCGCAGCGACTCGGACATCAGGGTGAGCTTGCGCTGATTGGCGTGGCCGGCCGGAATGCAGGTGGGGTGAATCTGGGTGAAGCAGGGGTTGGCGAAGAACGCCCCCCGGCGCCAGGCCCGGAAGGTGGCGGTGACGTTGGAGGCCAGCGCGTTGGTGGAGAGGTAGTAGAGGTTGCTGTAGCCGCCGGTGGCGAGCACCACGGCATGGGCGGCGTGGCGGCGCACCGCGCCGCTGACCAGGTCGCGGCTGACGACCCCCGCCGCGCGCCCCTCCTCCACCACCAGGTCGAGCATCTCGGTGCGGGCATGGAGCCGCACGGTGCCCGCCTGCACCTGGCGCATCAGCGCCCCGTAGGCGCCCAGCAGCAGCTGCTGGCCGGTCTGGCCGCGGCAGTAGAAGGTGCGCGAGACCTGCGCCCCGCCGAAGGAGCGGTTGTCCAGCAGGCCGCCGTACTCCCGCGAGAAGGGCACGCCCTGGGCCACGCACTGGTCGATGATGTGGTTGCTGAGCTGGGCCAGGCGGTAGACGTTCGCCTCGCGGGCGCGGAAGTCGCCGCCCTTGAGGGTGTCGTGGAACAGCCGCCAGACGCTGTCGCCGTCGTTCCGGTAGTCCTTGGCGGCGTTGATGCCGCCCTGGGCGGCCACGGAATGGGCGCGGCGCGGGGTGTCGTGGAAGAACAGGCACTCCACCTGGTAGCCCAGCTCGCCCAGGCTGGCCGCGGCCGAGGCGCCCGCCAGCCCGCTGCCCACCACCACGATCCGGTAGCGGCGCTTGTTGGCGGGGCTCACCAGGCGCAGCGCGTCGCGGTGGCGGTCCCACTTCTCCACCAGCGGACCGGAAGGTATCCGGGCGTCGAGTTTTCCGCGCCCCGCGCTCATCCGGCGCCTCCCGGCACGCCGCCCACCCAACCGGCCGCCACGGCCAGGGGGATCGCGGCGAAGGCCGCCACGATGATCAGCGCCAGCAGCCCCGAGAACAGGCACAGCAGCGTTTCATAGCTCTCGTGGTTGAAGCCCAGGGTCTGGAACAGGCTGCCGATGGCATGGCGCAGGTGCAGCCCGAGCAGGGCGAGGCCCGCCAGGTAGAGAAGCACCAGCCAGGGCTGGCCGAAGGCGTGGATGACCCGGCCGTAGACATCGGCGCGCCCGCTCGGGTCGACGGCCCGGAAGGCCTCCGGCTCCACCACGCCGATGGTGATGTGCAGCAGATGGAAGGCAAGGAAGGCGAGCACCAGCCCTCCGCTCAGGATCATGGTCCGGGAGGCGTAGCCGGCCTCGCGCAGCTGGCGGCGCCGGTAACCCGCGGGCCGGGCCTCCCGGTTCTCCAGCGCCAGCCGCGCGGCGAGGGTCACATGGACGGTGAACAGCAGCAGCAGCCCGATGCGGAACAGCCACAGCAGCGGGTGGCCCTGCAGCCAGTCGGCATAGGCGTTGAGCGCCTCCCGCCCCTGGAACAGGGTGAGGTTGCCCAGGGCGTGTCCGGCCAGGAAGGTCACCAGCAGCAGCCCGCTCAGGGCGGTCATCAGCTTGCGGCCGATGGAGGTGCCGAAGAGCCGGACGAGGCGGCTCATCCCCGCGCCCCGGCGGGCCGGAGAGACGACCGCCGCGCCCGGGGCGCCGGTACGCAGGTGCGCCGCGACAACACCGGGCGCCCCCGCCCCCGGTGCCCTCGTCTTCCTGTTCTGCGCGCCTTGGCGCCTTGGCGTTGAATCATCGGATTGTGCTGAAAGCCCGGCCCCGGTGCCCCGTCGGCAAATGGAGCACGCCTTGATTCTGGTTGCTGCCGCCGCTTCCGTCAAAGCCGCGCGACGGATGATCGGTTATCATCGTTCCCCTCCAACGCTTGACCACCGGCCCATGGACGCCCTGATCGAAGTCAAAAACCTGGTAAGGCACTACCGCGGCGTCAAGGCCGTGGACGGGGTGAGCTTCGCCCTGCGCCGCGGCAGCTGCTTCGGCCTGCTCGGCCCCAACGGCGCCGGCAAGACCACCACCGTGGAAATGCTGGAGGGCATCAACCGGCCCGACTCGGGCAGCATCCACTACAAGGGCGAGCCCCTCGGGCGGCGCTTCCGCGAGGAAGCCGGCATCATGTTCCAGTCCACCGCCCTGCAGGAATTCATCACCGTGCGCGAGACCCTGCAGCTGTTCGCCAGCCTCTACCCGCGCACCCTGCCGCTGGAGGAGCTGGTGGCGACCTGCCGGCTGGGCGAATTTCTCGACCGCGACGCCCGCCGGCTCTCCGGCGGCCAGCGCCAGCGCCTGCTGCTGGCCATCGCCCTGGTCAACGACCCCGAGGTGATCTTCCTGGACGAGCCCACCACCGGGCTCGATCCCCAGGCCCGGCGCAACCTGTGGGACCTGATGGAGGCCATCCGGGCGCGGGGCAAGACCATCCTGCTCACCACCCACTACATGGAGGAGGCCTACATCCTCTGCGACGAGATCGCCATCATGGATCATGGCCGGATCATCGCCCAGGGCACGCCCCGGCAGCTGCTGGCCACCCACTTCAACGACGTCATCCTGCAACTGCCGGAAACGGACCTGGGCCCGGCCGGAGCCGTGCTGCCGGAGGCGGGCCAGGTCCGCAACGGGGTGGTCGAAATCGCCACCGCCGACGTGAGCGGCACGGTCCGCGGACTGCTGGAGGCGGGCGCGGCGCTGGAGCGGCTGCGCATCCGCGACCGCACCCTGGAGGACCTGTTCCTGGAGCTCACCGGCCGCGAGCTGCGCGCCTGAAACCCCGGCTCTCGAACCACGCCGCACGGAATATCCACGCCGCCATGTCCATCGAACTCGCCCTGCGCCGCTTCCGCGCCGTGCTCTCGGCCCGCAACAAGGAATTCATGCGCGATCGCACCGCGCTGGGCTGGAGCTTCCTGTTCCCCGTGCTGGTGGTGGCCGGCTTCGCCTTCGCCTTCTCCGGCGAGCCGCCGGCCGAGTACAAGGTGGGCGTCATCGGCGCCGTGCCGGCAACCGGGGCCCCCGCCTTCTACGCCACCCGCCACATCGACTTCATCCCCGCGCCGGCGCCGGCGGACGCGGTGACCAAGGTGGAGCGCCACCAGCTGGACATGCTGGTGGACCCGGCCGCCCGCAGCTACTGGATCAACGACAGCTCCCCCAAGGGCTACCTGCTGGAACGCATCCTGCGGGGCAGCGGCGGCGGCGACTACCGCAAGCAGACGGTCAGCGGCCGGGCGGTGCGCTACGTGGACTGGGTCATCCCCGGCATCCTGGCGATGAACATGATGTTCGGCGCCCTCTACGGGGTGGGCTACGTAATCGTCCGCTACCGCAAGAACGGCGTGCTCAAGCGGCTCAAGGCGACCCCCCTGAACGCGGTGGAGTTCCTCGCCGCCCAGCTCGCCTCCCGGCTGTGGCTGCTGTTGACGGTGGCCACGCTGGTCTACGCCGGAACCAACCTGTTCATCGGCTTCACCATGAACGGCCGCTATCTAGACCTGGCGGTGGTCTTCCTGCTGGGCGCCACCAGCCTGCTCGGACTGGGACTGGTCATCGCCGCACGCATCAGCAACGAGGAGGTGGCCGACGGCCTGGTGAGCTTCATCGGCTGGCCGATGATGTTCCTGTCCGGGGTCTGGTTCTCCCTGGAGGGGCTGCACCCGTGGCTGCAGCAACTGGCGCTGGCCCTGCCCCTGACCCACTTCATCAATGCCGCCCGCGCCATCATGATCGACGGTGCGGGCCTGGCGGAGGTGGCCCCGGACCTGGCAGTGCTCGGCGCGATGAGCATCGCCTTCCTGGCGCTCGGCGCCTGGCTGTTCCGCTGGGAGCAGGCATGAAGGGCAACGAACGACTCGTGTCGCTGATCCGGTCCTTCCGGCCGGACAGCCTGCTCCTGGTGGGCGAGCGGGCCGAGGGGCTGTTCGCCGACTATCTCGCCGACCATCCGGGCTGTCGTGTCCTGCACCTGCCGCTGGCGGGGCTGCCCGGGAGCCTGGCCGCCCACGGACGCTACGACCTGGCCTTCGTCTCCGGCTGCCTGGAGCACCTCGACCCGATCCGCGCCGGCGAGGTGATCGCGGCCCTGCGCGACGTGCACGCCCGGCGGCTGCTGGTGGCGGTGCCCGTGGGCGGGGACCGGCCGGGGCACCGCAGCCGCTGGGAGATGGCCGACCTGCTGGCCTAC
>JAQVKR010000062.1 GCA_028694565.1 Gammaproteobacteria bacterium
AAGAACTCGACCTTTTATGAAGCTGCGCGCGAGTTGGTGGTGATGCTGTGACCTACCTGCTCGATGCCAACGTGTTCATTCAAGCCAAGAACCTGCACTACGGCCTGGATTTCTGCCCCGCCTTCTGGGAGTGGCTGCTCGACAACAATCAAGCCGGTCGCGTGTTCAGCATCGACAAGGTGGCCGATGAAATCGCCGCAGGCGGCGATGAACTGACCGACTGGATGCACGACCATGGCAATGGCCTGTTCGTGAAAACCGGTGCCGCGGTGGCCGGCAAGTTCGGCGCTGTGAGTGCCTGGGCCACGCAGCAACAGTATGAACCTGCGGCGATTAATACCTTTTTGCAGGTGGCCGACTACTACCTGATCGCCCACGCCCTGGCGAATGGGCATGTGGTGGTCACTCATGAAGTGCCCGCCAATTCGGTCAAGCGCATCAAGATTCCCAACGCCTGCATCGGTCTGAATCTGCGCTTCATGACCCCTTACGAGATGCTGCGCAGAGAACGTGCGCGGTTTGTGTTGGGTGGGACACAGGTATGACCACGGACTGGTGCCCCGGCATCCGCGAGGCGTGCAGCCACTGGCGCGACGCGCCGATGCTGCAACAGAACCTGGAGGCGCTGGAGCAGACGCTCGACCAGGACAACGATGCCTGCATCGACTGCGCAAAGACCATGGTCGAGGTGGTCTGCCGGGTCATCGTCGAGAGTTTCCATACGCCACTGGCGCCGCTCAAGCCGGTGCAGGAAACGCCCAGTCTTTCCGACTGGCTGAGCGCTGCCGTGCGCGCATTGAAACTGGGCGATATCCGCGATGAAAAGTTCAAGAAGCTGGTGTCCAGTCACCACAAGCTGGCCGGCGCACTGAACGATCTGCGCAACCAGGCTGGCCCCGCCAGTCATGGCAAGGACCCGTACCTGGAGCGGCTGGCGATCCATCATCGCCGGTCGGCCGTGCTCGCCGCCGATGCCATCGTGGCCTTTTTGCACAAGGCCTATCTGGATGCACAACTGGACCCCACCAGTTCGCGCGAGCCGTGGGAGCGCTTCGCCGACAACAACGCCCTGATCGATGCGCATGTAGGGCTGGCCGTTGAAACCGATGACGAGGGCGTGCCCAGCCTACAGTTCCTGCTACCGGGTGGTGATGTTCTGCCGCTGACAATCGAAGTCAGCCGCTTGCTGTATCAGCTTGATCGCGAGGCCTACGTGGAGGCCTTGAACGCTGCGCGCAGCGCCAGCAGCTGCGATGCCCCCGATTCGGACACCGCTGAGAACGATATGGAGGCAACCGGCTGATGGCCTTTCTCTCTGAGGCACAACTGGAAACGGCGCTGCTGGAACAGCTTGCCGGTATGGGCTACGCCTGTGTCTGCGACGAGGATGTCGGTCCCGACGGGAGGCATCCGGAGCGGGCGGCCCATGACGAGGTGGTGCTTCGCGGGCGCCTGGCCGCTGCCGTGGCCCGCCTGAACCCGCAGCTCCCCGCCGAGGCGCAGAAGGACGCCATCCGACGCCTGACCCAGTCCGAGTTCCCCAACCTGCTGGAGGAGAACCGCCGCATCCATCGCCTGCTGGTGGAAGGGGCCGACGTGGAGTACTACGGCGAGGACGGGGTCCTCACGGCCGGCAAGGTCCGACTGCTGGACTTCGATGACCCGGGCAACAATGACTGGCTGGCCGTGCAGCAGTTCACGGCGGTTGAAGGGCAGCACCGCCGTCGTGCGGACGTGGTGGTCTTCGTGAACGGCCTGCCGCTGGCGGTGATGGAGCTGAAGGCTCCGGGCGGCGAGAGCGCCACGCTGGCGGCCGCCTTCAACCAGCTGCAAACCTACAAGGCGCAGACGCCGGCGCTGTTCTGCACCAACGCGCTGCTGGTAACGTCAGATGGCCTGAGCGCGCGGGTGGGTTCGCTCTCCGCCGACCTGGAGCGCTTCATGCCCTGGCGCACTACGGACGGAAGGCATATCGAGCCGAAGGGCACGCCCGAGCTGGCTACGCTGATTGGAGGGGTGTTCGAGCGGGGGCGTTTTCTGGAGCTGCTGCGTCATTTCACCGTGTTCGGGCAGCAGGGTGACGGTCTGGTGAAGATCATCGCCGGCTACCATCAGTTCCACGCGGTGCGCAAGGCGGTCGCATCGACCCTGCGCGCCAGCAAGGCGGCCTGGCAGGCCGAGGACCCCGCCGAGTACGGCTTGCCGAGCGTGGCGAGTCAGCCGGCCGGGGACCGCAAGGCGGGCGTCATCTGGCACACCCAGGGTTCGGGAAAGAGCCTGCTGATGGTCTTCTACTCGGGGCTGCTCATCCAGCACCCGGCCATGGCCAATCCCACCCTGGTGGTTATCACCGATCGCAACGACCTGGACGACCAGTTGTTCAGCACCTTCGCCATGTGCCGCGACCTGATCCGCCAGACGCCCGTGCAGGCTGAAGGCAGGGAACACCTGCGCGAGCTCCTGAACCGGGCCGCGGGCGGGGTGATCTTCACCACGCTGCAGAAGTTCTCTCCCGCCGAGGGAGAGGCCGACTTTCCCCGCCTCACCGAACGCAGCAATGTGGTCGTCATCGCCGACGAGGCCCACCGCAGCCAATACGGCTTCAAGGCCAGGGTGGCCGCCGACAGCGGCGAGGTCTCCTACGGCTTTGCCAAGTACCTGCGCGATGCGCTGCCAAACGCCTCCTTCATTGGCTTCACGGGTACACCCATCGAGGCCACCGACGTCAACACGCCGGCGGTTTTCGGCCACTACATCGACATCTACGATATCAGCCGCGCCGTGGAGGACGGGGCCACGGTGCCCATCTACTACGAGTCCCGGCTGGCCCGCATCGAACTGGACGAGGAGGAGCGACCCCGTATCGATGCCGAGATCGAGGCGTTGCTGGAAGGCGAGGAAGAGCTCAGCGCCGAGCAGGCCAAGCAGAAGTGGAGCACTGTCGAGGCGCTGGTGGGCAGTGACAAGCGCCTGGCCATGGTCGCGGCGGACCTGGTGCGGCACCTGGAGGCCCGGCTCGCCGCCCTCGAGGGCAAGGCCATGGCGGTGTGCATGAGCCGGCGCATCTGCGTCAGGCTCTACGAGGAGATCGTGAAGCTGCGCCCCGACTGGCACAGCGACGACGACAACGGGGGCAGCGTCAAGGTCGTGATGACCGGTGTCGCCTCCGATCCGCCCGGGTGGCAACAGCACATCGGCAACAAGTCTCGTCGTGTTCTGCTGGCCAAACGTACGCGCGACCCGGCTGACCCGCTGAAGCTCGTCATCGTCCGGGATATGTGGCTGACCGGTTTCGATGCCCCCTGTCTACACACCCTGTACATCGACAAGCCCATGCGCGGGCATGGCCTGATGCAGGCCATCGCCCGGGTCAACCGCGTCTTCCGCGACAAGCCCGCCGGGCTGGTGGTGGACTACATCGGCATCGCCCAGAACCTGAAGACCGCGCTGGCACAATACTCCAAGCCGGACCAGGACAAGACCGGCATCGACGAGCGCGAGGCGGTCGCGGTGATGCTGGAGAAGTACGAAATCGTCCGCGACCTGTTCCATGGCTTCGAGTATCGCTCGGCCCTGTCGGGAACGGCACAGGCGCGTCTGGGCATGATGGCCGGCGCCATCGACTGGATACTCGAGCGCCAGCAGCAATGTGCGGCGGCGGAGACCACGCCGGAGGGCAAGAAGCAGGCCCACCGACGCTTTGCCGATGCCGTGCTGGCGCTGTCCAAGGCGTTCGCGCTCGCCGCCAGCAGCGACGAGGCGCGGGACATTCGCGAGGAGGTGGGTTTCTTCCAGGCCATCCGCGCGGCTCTGGTCAAATCCGCCTCGACGGCAGGTCCTGGCCGGCAGGACCGCGAACTGGCCGTGCAGCAGATGGTCAGCCGGGCGGTGGTCTCCACCGAGATCGTCGATATCCTTGCCGCCGCAGGCATGAACACGCCGGACATTTCGATCCTGTCCGACGAGTTCCTGCTCGAAGTGCAGCAGATGCAGAAGAAGAACCTGGCGCTGGAGGCCCTGCGCAAGCTGCTCGGCGACAGCATCCGCTCACGCACCCGCACCAACGTGGTGGAGAGCCGGGCCTTCTCGGAACGGCTGGAGGAGGCCATCGCGCGCTATCACGCCAACGCCATCACCACGGCCGAGGTGCTGCAGGAGCTGATCCAGCTGGCGAGGGACATCCGTGCCGCCCGTGCCCGGGGAGACGAGCAGGGGCTTTCGGAGGAGGAGATTGCCTTCTACGATGCCCTGGCGGAAAACGAGTCGGCGGTGGAGGTGATGGGTGACGATCAATTGCGCGTCATTGCCCACGAGCTGCTGGTCAGCCTGCGGGAGAACGTTTCCGTGGACTGGGCTCACCGGGAGTCGGCCCGCGCCCGTATGCGCGTGCTGGTCAAGCGCATCCTGCGCAAGTACGGCTATCCGCCGGACCTGCAGGATGCCGCCGTACAGACCGTGCTGCAGCAGGCGGAGGCCCTGTCAGCGGAGTGGAGAGTCCCGGGACGTGGAACTGCTGGGCTTGGCGGCTGAGAGAGCGGGTGCCGGGACATGAAAAAGCCCGGAATCCATGATGCTTCAGGAGTTTCCGGGCTTTCTATGATTCTTCCGATGGCTGTTTGGTGGCTACGGGTGGACTTGAACCACCGACCTCAGCATTATGAGTGCCGCGCTCTAACCAACTGAGCTACGTAGCCAAAATTGGAGGCGGCAATTGTCTACGCCCGGGTTGCCGCTGTCAAGGGCGCTCAGACGTTGAAGCGGAAGTGGACCACGTCGCCGTCCTGCACCACGTACTCCTTGCCCTCCAGCCGCCACTTGCCCGCTTCCTTGGCGCCCTGTTCGCCGCCGCACCTGACGAAATCGTCGTAGGCGATGACTTCGGCGCGGATGAAGCCCTTCTCGAAGTCGGTATGGATCACCGCGGCGGCCTTGGGGGCGGTGGCGCCCACGGGGATGGTCCAGGCGCGCACCTCCTTCACCCCGGCGGTGAAGTAGGTCTCCAGCCCCAGCAGCTTGTAGCCGGCGCGGATGACCCGGTCGAGGCCCGGCTCGTGGAGGCCCATCTCCTCGAGGAACTCGGCCTTCTCCTCGTCGGCCAGCTCGGCGATCTCCGCCTCGATGGCCGCGCACACGGGGACCACCTCCGAGCCCTCGGCGGCGGCGTACTCGCGCACCTGGTCGAGGTAGGGGTTGTCCTGGAAGCCGTCCTCCGAGACGTTGGCGATGTAGAGGGTGGGCTTCACCGTGAGCAGGTGCAGTTCGTAGAGCAGATCGAGCTCCTCCCCGCTCAGGCCCAGGGTGCGCACCATGCGCCCCTCGTTGAGGGTCGCCTCCACCCGCTCCAGCAGCGCCACCAGGGCCTTGGTCTCCTTGTCGGCGCCGGCCTTGGCGCGCTTGCCCGCCCGTTGCACCGCCTTCTCCACGGAGGCGAGATCCGCCAGCGCCAGCTCGGTGTTGATCACCTCGATGTCGGAGATGGGGTTCACCTTGCCGGAGACGTGCACCACGTCATCGTTCTCGAAGCAGCGCACCACGTGGGCGATGGCGTCGGTCTCGCGGATGTTGGCCAGGAACTGGTTGCCCAGCCCCTCGCCCTTGGACGCCCCGGCCACCAGCCCCGCGATGTCCACGAACTCCATGGTGGTGGGAACCGTGCGCTGGGGCTTGACGATGCGCGCCAGCTCGTCGAGGCGCGGATCGGGCATGGGCACCACGCCCACGTTCGGGTCGATGGTGCAGAAGGGATAGTTCTCGGCCTGGATGCCGGCCTTGGTGAGAGCGTTGAAGAGGGTGGACTTGCCCACGTTGGGCAGGCCCACGATACCGCACTTGAATCCCATTGCTTCGACCCGTTGTGGTAATGCGTCCGTTAAAAGGACGGTTTGGACAGGATTAACAGGATTGACAGGATTCAGGGGATGTTTTCGGAGCGGTTATCCGGCTCCGGTGGGTTCCGGAAACTCCGTGCCGAATGAATGCAGGGAGACGGTGCCTGAAAGTGCCCGACCCTGGATTGGTGCCTCCCCATGAGCCCAATCCCTTCATCCCGTAAATCCTGTTAATCCTGTCTATTACAAATCTTTCGATGTTCAGCGGCTGTGGAGCCGGTTCATGGCCCGCGCCAGCTCGCCGTCGAGAACCAGGGGCAGGGCGTCGAGGGCCGCGTCGATGGCGGCGAGGAGGCCCGCCTCCTCGTCCCGGGTGGGCGGCTTGAGCACCCAGCCCACCACCTTGTCCCGGTTGCCGGGGTGCCCCACGCCCAGGCGCAGGCGCAGGAACTCCGGCCCCAGGTGGGCGATGGTGTCCTTCAGGCCGTTGTGGCCGCCGGCGCCGCCGCCGCGCTTGAGCCGCGCCGTGCCCGGCGGCAGGTCCAGATCGTCGTGGACCACCAGGATTGCCTCGGGGGGAATGCGGAAAAAGCGGCACACCGCGGCGATGGACTGGCCGCTGCGGTTCATGAAGGTGGCCGGTTTCAGGACCCGGCAGTCATGACCCCAGAGCTGCAGCCGGCAGAGCTGGCCGTGGAAGCGGCTTTCGGCCTTCCAGGCGCCGGTCGCGCCGGGAAGCCGGTCGACGAACCAGAAGCCGGCGTTGTGCCGGGTGCCCTCGTACTCGGGGCCGGGATTCCCCAGCCCCACGATGAGCTGCACCTTCGACACCCGCGCCGGCTTCCGGTCGAATCGGCCTGGTCAGGATCAGGCTTCGGCCTCGCCTTCGCCGGCGGCCTCGCCTTCCTCTCCCTCCTCGGCACCGCCGCCCTTGCCCTGGACGCTCACCACGGACATGTCGTTGCCGTGGCTCAGGGCCAGGATCTCGACCCCCTGGGGGAGCTTGAGGTCGGAGAGGTGCAGGGCCTCGCCCAGGTTGAGGGCGGCCAGATCCACCTCGATGAACTCCGGCAGGTCGGCCGGCAGGCAGCTGACCTCCACCTCGATGAGCTGGTGGGAGATGCGGCCGCCGCCCTGCTTGACGCCGATGCAGGTCTCCTCGTTGAGGAAGTGCAGGGGCACGTGCACGGCCAGCTTCTCGCTGGCGGAGACGCGCTGGAAGTCGGCGTGCTCGATGATGGGCTTGATGGGGTGGCGCTGCAGGGCCTTC
This sequence comes from Gammaproteobacteria bacterium, assembly GCA_028694565.1. GTDB lineage: Bacteria > Pseudomonadota > Gammaproteobacteria > DSM-26407 > DSM-26407 > Thioalbus. Next base: position 7,099 of record JAQVKR010000062.1, read on the forward strand.
AGGATCACCTGCTGCTTCTTGCCGCCCACGTTCAGGTCCAGGATGGAGGAGTAGACGGCCTCGTTGGCCAGGCTCTTCACGAACTCCGACTGCACCAGGGTGATCATCTCCGGGTCCTGGTGACCGCCGTAGACGATGGCCGGGATCTTGCCGGCGCGACGCAGGCGGCGGCTCGCACCCTTCCCCACGTCCTGACGCGGCTCGGCATCGATATTGAACTTGATGCTCATTGGTTTGTTGCTCCGGTTGAGTAATGCCCTCGCGGGCGCTTGTGCCGTCCCCGCGACCAGGGACGGCGGTTGAATAATGGTTTCCCGGCCGCTGCGCCGGAGGGTTTCCGTCAATCCATGAACAGCGAGCTGACCGACTCCTCCTGGTTCACCCGGCGGATGGTCTCGGCCAGCATCTCCGCGATGCTGAGCTGGCGGATGCGGCTGCAGGCCTCCAGCTCGGGGCGCAGCGGAATGGTGTCGGTCACCACCAGTTCGTCCAGCTCCGAGGCCTCGATGTTCTGCAGCGCGCGGCCGGAGAGCACCGGGTGGGTGCAGTAGGCCACCACCCGCTCGGCGCCGTGCTTCTTCAGCGCGCCGGCGGCGTGGCAGAGGGTGCCGGCGGTGTCCACCAGGTCGTCCACCACCACGCAGGTGCGGCCCTTCACGTCGCCGATGATGTGCATCACCTCGGCCACGTTGGGCCGGGGCCGGCGCTTGTCGATGATGGCCAGATCGGCGTCGTCCAGGCGCTTGGCCACCGCGCGGGCGCGCACCACGCCGCCCACGTCCGGCGACACCACGATGAGCCGCGGGTACTTCTGGCGCCAGATGTCGCCGAGCAGGATGGGCGAGGCGTAGACGTTGTCCACCGGGATGTTGAAGAAGCCCTGGATCTGGTCGGCGTGCAGGTCCACGGTGAGCATGCGCGTCACCCCCGCGCTCTCCAGCATGTTGGCCACCACCTTGGCGGTGATGGGCACGCGGGCGGAGCGCGGCCGGCGGTCCTGGCGGGCGTAGCCGAAGTAGGGGACCACCGCGGTGATGCGCCAGGCCGAGGAGCGGCGCAGGGCGTCCACCATCACCATCAGCTCCATCAGGTTGTCGTTGGTGGGCGCGCAGGTGGGCTGGATGATGAACACGTCGCGGCCGCGGACGTGCTCCATGATCTCCACCATCACCTCGCCGTCGCTGAAGCGCCCCGTCACCGCCTTGCCGAAGGGGATGTTGAGGTGGTTGCATACCTTCTGGGCGAGCGCCGGGTTGGCGTTCCCGCTGAAGACCATCAGCCTGCTGTCTGACACGCCGTCGTACTCCCTCTCGGGTTCAGGTCGGGGTGGTTTCACGGGCGGGGCGGCCTGCGCGCCGGCCGGGCTCCCGGGTCGTGGTGCTGAAGCGCATGTCGCTCACTCGCTGGAGAACTGGCTGGGGCGCTAGGATTCGAACCTAGGAATGCGGAGACCAAAACCCCGTGCCTTACCACTTGGCTACGCCCCAGATGAACCGATTTTCAGAGCAGCGGCCCGCCGGTCACGCGTCCCGGTCTTCCTCCGCCAGCCTGGCAAGGAGGGGTGAGCGGTTGCAGCCGCGGGCGGCGAATCCCGGAACCGGCGCGGCGGCCAGTATGGCCCGGGCCGCGGCCTCGTCGCCGCAGGGCGCGAACACGCAGGCGCCGGTGCCGGTCATGCGCGCATCGCCGCGGCGCCGCAGCCAGTCCAGGGCCGCCGCCACCGCCGGGTGGCGCCGGGCCACCACGGCCTCGCAGTCGTTGCCGCCCCTGCCTGAGAGAAAGTCGGATATTTTGATGGGCTTGGAATCCCGTGTCAATTCCGGGTCGGCGAACACCGCGCCGGTGTCCACGTGGCACGCCGGCGCGAGGACCACGTACCAGGGCTCGGGAAGCGTCACCGGCGTGAGCCGCTCGCCCACCCCCTCGGCCCAGGACGCCAGCCCGCGGACGAACACCGGCACGTCGGCGCCCAGTTCAAGGCCCAGGCGCTCGAGCTCCGCGGAGGGCAGCCGCAGCGACCAAAGCCGGTTCAGCGCCACCAGGGTGGTGGCGGCATCGGAGCTGCCGCCGCCCAGGCCGCCGCCCATGGGCAGGCGCTTGTGCAGGCGGATGCGCGCCCCGGGGCCGGTGCCGGCCTCGGCCTGGAGCCGCCGCGCGGCGCGCAGCACCAGGTTGTCGGCCTCCCGCACCCCGGGCAGGGCCGGTTCCAGGGTGATCCGCCCGTCGCCGGTGGGGGTGAAGTCGAGGCGATCGCCATGGTCCAGGAACTGGAACACGGTCTGCAGCAGGTGGTAGCCGTCGGGGCGGCGGCCCACCACGCGCAGGAACAGGTTGAGCTTGGCCGGCGCCGGCCAGTCGCGGGAGGTCACGGGGCCGCCCCTCAGCCCCCGGCGGGGGGCAGGGTCCAGTGGCTGACCACCAGCCGCACCTCCAGGTGATCGCTGGCGAGAAAGACCCGCCGCGGCAGGTCCTGCCCGCCGACGCGCACATAGTCGAGATAGTCGATGCGCCAGCCGGACTGTTCCAGCCGGGCCAGGCGGCCGGCGTCGTCGAACCGGGGCCGGGCCTCCGGGCCGGGGCGGGGCAGGCCGCGGACCCACCAGGCCAGCCCGTCCACCGGCAGCCGCCAGCCCAGGTGGCGCCGCAGCAGCGTCTCGGCGTCCGCGGCCTGATCGCGGGTGCCGTCGGGCAGGGCGATGCGTACCTCCCCGGCGCGGCCCTCCACCACGGCCACCCCCTGCCCGAGGGGCGAGGAGAGCCGCAGGCGGTAGCTGTCGGGCAGCTGCTGCCAGAGCAGCGAGGCGTGCCAGGCCTCGCCCTCCAGGGTG
>JAQVKR010000063.1 GCA_028694565.1 Gammaproteobacteria bacterium
GACGGAATGAAGATGGCCAACGGCCTGTTCTGGCCCATCCCCATCACCCTCTCCACCGATCTCGATACCTCGAACAGCATCAAGGAGGGCCAGGATGTGGCGCTCTACGACGCCGAGCGCGACGAGATCCTGGCCACCATGAAGGTGACCGAGAAGTACACCATCGACAAGGCGCACGAGTGCATGATGGTGTACAAGACTACCGACGAGGATCATCCCGGCGTCAAGATGGTCAAGGCCCAGGGCGAGATCAACCTGGCCGGCCCGGTGAAGGTGCTCTCCCTCGGCGGCTTCCCCGAGAAGTACGGCGATCAGTTCATGACCCCGGCGGAGACGCGGGCGGAATTCCAGAAGCGCGGCTGGAGCACCATCGCCGCCTTCCAGACCCGCAACCCGATGCACCGCTCCCACGAGTACCTGGCCAAGATCGCCGTTGAGATCTGCGACGGTCTGCTGATCCACTCCCTGCTCGGCAAGCTCAAGCCCGGTGACATTCCGGCCGAGGTGCGATCCGACGCCATCGGATCGCTCATCGACAACTACTTCGTCAAGAACACGGTGATGCAGGCGGGCTACCCGCTGGACATGCGCTATGCCGGTCCGCGCGAGGCGCTGCTGCACGCCCTGTTCCGCCAGAACTACGGCTGCTCCCACCTCATCGTCGGCCGCGACCATGCCGGCGTGGGCGACTACTACGGCCCCTTCGACGCGCATCACATCTTCGACCAGATCCCGAAGGACGCGCTGGAGACCAAGCCGCTCAAGATCGACTGGACCTTCTGGTGCTACAAGTGCGGCGGCATGGCCTCCATGAAGACCTGCCCCCACGAGGCGGGCGACCGCCTGCTGCTCTCGGGCACCAAGCTGCGCAAGATGCTCTCCGAGGGTGAGGACCCGCCGGCGGAATTCAGCCGCCCCGAGGTGGTCAGCATCCTGCAGGAGTACTACAGGAGTCTGAAGGACGACGAGAAAGTGGAGGTCAAGCTGACCGGCCACTCTGCCAAGTAACGGCTTTTCAAAGTGTGCCGCCTGATCTGCCAGGCAGGCGGCCATTCTTTACCGCGGTAGAAATGGAGAACGACAATGCCTACGTTTGTTCGTACTGACAAATGCGATGGCTGCAAGGGTCAGGACAAGACTGCTTGCATGTACATCTGCCCGCACGACCTGATGAAGCTCGACAAGGACGGGTCCGAGACCGGTCACGCGATGAAGGCCTTCAACCAGGAGCCCGAGCAGTGCTGGGAGTGCTACTCCTGCGTGAAGATCTGCCCGCAGAATGCCATCGAGGCACGTCACTACGCCGATATCGTACCGCTGGGCGGCTCCGTGCAGCCGCTGCGTGGTTCCGATTCCATCATGTGGACCATCAAGTTCCGCAACGGCACCATGAAGCGCTTCAAGTTCCCGATCCGCACGACGCCCGAGGGCTCCATCGAGCCTTACGCCGGCAAGGAAGAGGCCAAGATGGAGAACATCTCCAAGCCCGGCTTCTTTACCGCCAGCAATGGCTATCGCACCGGCGACCCGGCGGAGCTGATCCGCAAGTAAGGCTCGGGCACGAAACGAATCAGAGGAAAGAACAATGGCTGGTGAATTTGGTAATCCCGAAGTTGTCCAGGAAGAGGTCGACATCCTTCTCATCGGCGGCGGCATGGCCTGCTGCGGCGCCGGTTACGAGATCATGCGCTGGGCCGAGGCCGCCAAGGCCGCGACCGGCGTCGACCTGAAGATCAAGCTGGTTGACAAGGCCGCCATGGACCGCTCCGGCGCCGTGGCCCAGGGTCTGTCCGCCATCAACACCTACATCGGCTCCGAGCAGGATCCCGCCGACTACGCCCGCATGGTCTCCAACGACCTGATGGGCATCACCCGTGACGACCTGGCCTATGACCTCGGCCGCCACGTGGACGAGTCCGTGCACCTGTTCGAGGAGTGGGGCCTGCCCATCTGGAAGACCGACGACCAGGGCGTGCGTCACGACGGCGCCGAGTCCATCCGCGAGGGCATCCCCGCGCTGAAGGACGGCGGCAAGCCGGTGCGCTCCGGCAAGTGGCAGATCATGATCAACGGCGAGTCCTACAAGTGGATCGTCGCCGAGGCCGCCAAGAAGGCCCTGGGCTCCGACCGCATCCAGGAGCGCATCTTCATCGTGAAGCTGGTGAACGACAAGAACGACCCGAGCCGCATCGCCGGCGCCGTGGGCTTCTCCGTTCGCGAGCACAAGGTGATGGTCTACAAGTTCAAGGCCTGCCTGCTGGCCGCCGGTGGCTGCGTCAACCTGTTCCGTCCCCGCTCCGTGGGTGAGGGCACCGGCCGCGCCTGGTACCCGGTCTGGAACGCCGGCTCCACCTACTCCATGGCCGCCGAGGCCGGCGCCGAGCTGACCATGATGGAAAACCGCTTCGTGCCCGCCCGCTTCAAGGACGGTTACGGCCCGGTCGGCGCCTGGTTCCTGCTGTTCAAGGCCAAGGCCACCAACGCCTTCGGCGAGGTCTACATGGACCGCAACAAGGAGATGCTGAACGACTACCCGCCCTACGGGCAGGCCGCCGTTCCCGCCTCCTGCCTGCGCAACCATCTGATGCTGAAGGAGATGAAGGAAGGTCGCGGTCCCATCTACATGGACACCGTCACCGCCCTGGCCAACCTGCGCGAGACCCTGACCCCGAAGGAGGTCAAGCATCTCGAGGCCGAGGCCTGGGAAGACTTCCTCGACATGTGCGTCGGCCAGTGCGGCATCTGGGTGGGTGAGAACGTCGAGCCGGAGAAGAAGAACTCCGAGCTGATGCCCACCGAGCCCTACCTGCTCGGCTCCCACTCCGGCTGCTGCGGCATCTGGACCTCCGGTCCCGACGACGTGGGCGCGCCCACCGACGAGGCGCTGGACGGCGTGCCCGAGCACCTGCCGAAGGGCTGGAGCTGGGGCTACCGCGGCATGACCACCGTGAAGGGCCTGTTCACCGCCGGCGACGGCGTGGGCGCCTCCGGCCACAAGTTCTCCTCCGGCTCCCACGCCGAGGGTCGCATGGCCGCCAAGTCCATGGTCCAGTACTGCCTGGACAACAAGGACTGGACGCCCGAGCTCGACACCGACGTGGACGCGCTGGTGGAGGAGATCTACAAGCCGGTCCGCACCTACATGGAGCACAAGGACTACAGCACCGCCATCGACGTGAACCCGCACTACATCACGCCGAAGATGCTGCAGTTCCGCCTCCAGAAGATCATGGACGAGTACGTGGCCGGTGTGGCGACCTACTACACCACCAACGCCCACATGCTCGCCGTGGCCGAGGAGAAGCTCGAGATGCTGAAGGAGGACGCCGCGAAGATGCGTGCGAAGGACCTCCACGAGCTGCTCCGCGCCTGGGAGAACTACCACCGCATCCTGACGGCCGAAGCCCACATGAAGCACATTCAGTTCCGCGAGGAGAGCCGCTACCCCGGCTTCTACTACCGCGCCGACAAGAACTTCGTCGACGAGGAGAACTGGAAGTGCTTCGTGAACTCCGTCTACGACAAGGACAGCAAGAAGTGGACCTGCTTCAAGCGCGCCCATGTCGACCTGGTGGACAAGTCCAAGCTGTTCAAGTAATCGCTGCTTGACGGTTTAGACCTTGAGGTCCGGGTGTCGCGAGGCGCCCGGACCTCTTGTTATGTGGAACACGAACGTTTCGCCAGTGCGCGAGCGTTGCAGTTGCCTGTCCCGGGAAGCGAACCTTCCCGTTCCGTCCGCGGTCCAAACAGACCCGTCGCACAGCCGTGCGGACAGCGGCCGATTTCCAGAGGTGATTCCATGAGCGAACCCATGAAGCCCCCCTTCGAGAGCCCCGTCATGCCCGTGATGCTGGAGGGCGATCACCAGTTCAACTTCCGCTGCCACAAGGGAATCAGCTGCTGGAACGCCTGCTGCAGCAACATCGACATCACCCTGACCCCCTACGACATCGTGCGGCTCAGGAAGCGGCTCGGCATCACCTCCGCCCAGTTCCTGCGCGAGTACACCGTTCCCTTCGAGATGGAGAAGGACGGCCTGGCCGGCGTGAAGATGAAGCCGGTGGCGAACGGCACCGCCTGCCGCTTCATGGTCGAGGAGGGCTGCTCGGTCTATGACGACCGTCCCGCCTCCTGCCGCTACTATCCCGTCGGCCTCATGTCCCTGCGCAAGCAGGACGAATACGTGGATCGGGACGCCTACGCGGTGGTGAAGGAGGACCATTGCATGGGGCATCTCGAGGAGCGCCCCATCACCATCGACGAGTACCGCCTGGAACAGGGCGTGGACGAGTACGACCGCCACTCCCGCGGCTGGAGGCAGCTGGTCCTGAAGAAAAAGTCCTCCGGGCCCTCCATCGGCAGCCTGTCGCTGAAGAGCCGGCAGTTCTTCTTCATGGCCAGCTACGATCCGGACACCTTCCGGGCCTTCGCCACCTCCGAGAGCTTCCGCGAGTCCTACGATCTGCCGCCCGAGCTCTTCGAGGAGATCGAGGCCAGTGACGAGGCGCTGCTGGAGTTCAGCGCCCGGCTTCTGCGCCAGGTGTTGTTCGGCGAGGTCTCCATCCCCGTGCGCCAGGAGGCCGTGGAGGAGCGCAATGCCCGCAAGATCGCCGCGGCCGAGGCCCAGGCGGCGCAGGCCGCCGCCCAGCGCAAGGCCGCCCTGGCCGATCTCAACGACGCCGAGCGTTTCGACGCGCCGGTGGACGACTACTGATTCATCGGGGCGAAGGGCTGAAGGTCGATGGGCACGGGTTGATGGATGCGGGTTGCCCCTGGCCGCGGCGGGGCAGCCCGGCTTCCTTCCCGCCTCGCGCAGGTGCGGGCGCATCCGCGCCGCGGCGCCGGAGTTCGGCGCCCTGCCCGGCCGGATGAATCCGGCCCCGCGCCCCATCCCTCTTTCATCGGCTAACGCCGCGCCGGCCCGGGCGGCCGGCAGGTCGCGGCGCGGAGCGGCGCCGCGCTCCAGCCCCGGCCCTCAATCCGGCGAGTCGATGGGCACGCCCGCCCCGGTGCCCGAACTCGCCCAGGGCCGTCCTGGGATTGGGTTCAGCGTGGCCTCATGGGCCGGCGGGGCGTCGTCAATGATGCCGCCGGGGAAGGGGCCCCCATGAAGAGAATCCCGCGTCTGGCCGCTGTTGCCCCGCGGCTGCCGGGCCTGGTGCTGCCGGTGGCCGCCGCTCCCGGCCGCGCTGGCCTCGATCGGCACGGTCCTCCCGTCCGCCGAGCGCATGGGCGCCGGGCGTTTCGCCCGGGCGGATCTGCGCGCCGTGGACAGGGATCGGGCCGAGCGCATCGTGCCGCCGGGGCGCGGCGGAGGGCGGGAATCCGGCTCCGGCGCCCGCAGCGGCCGCCACCTCGGCCGATGATGCAGTGCGGTAAGCGGGATATCAAACGCCCGCAAAAATGTATATGATTATTTCTCCGAGGGCCCGGCGGCGCGGATCAGAAGCGTCGCCGGGCGACCCCGGACCCGCCCGAAGCAGTCCTGGAAAACATCGCGCAGCGCCCAGGGAGTGACCGTCCGGAGCCACGCCGGCGAATGGCCGCGCCGGCGCAGCGGAACCCCGCCGTGCACGTGGAGAGCAACCGGCCTGCCCGGTGCCGGGGCGCAGGGGCCGTGACGAGCCGCCGGCGCCCCCGCGCGCAGGACCTGATTGCCGTCCGGCTGCGGATGGTCTACGTTTTGTTGTGCCGCAGCATACACAGAGGCGCCCGGGCGGCGCACCGCAACCCCGTCAGCGGAGGTTTGTGTGATCAGAAAGATACTCATCGCCAACCGCGGTGAAATCGCGGTGCGCATCGCGCGCGCCTGTGCCGAGATGGGCATCCGTTCGGTAGCGGTCTACTCCGAGGCCGATCGGCATGCGCTGCATGTGAAGAAGGCCGACGAGGCCTACAGCCTGGGCCCCGATCCCCTGGCCGGCTATCTCAATGCCCATCGCCTGGTGGATCTGGCCGTGGCCACCGGCTGCGACGCCCTCCACCCCGGCTACGGCTTCCTGTCCGAGAATCCCGAGATGGCCGCCGCCTGCGACCGGCGCGGCATCCGCTTCATCGGACCCGGCGCCGAGGTGATCCGGCGCATGGGCGACAAGACCGAGGCGCGCCGGGCGATGATCGCCGCCGGACTGCCGGTCACCCCGGGCAGCGAGGGCAACCTCGCCGACCTGGAGGAGGCGCTGGAGCGGGCGGGCGAGATCGGCTACCCGGTGATGCTCAAGGCCACCTCCGGCGGCGGCGGCCGCGGCATTCGCCGCTGCGACTCCGAGGCCGACCTGCGGCGCAACTACGACCGCGTGGTCTCCGAGGCCACCAAGGCCTTCGGTTCCGCCGAGGTGTTCCTGGAGAAGTGCATCGTCAACCCGCGCCACATCGAGGTGCAGGTGCTGGCGGACGGCCACGGCAACGCCATCCACCTGTTCGAGCGCGACTGCTCCATCCAGCGCCGCAACCAGAAGCTCATCGAGATCGCCCCCTCGCCCCAGCTCACCGAGGCCCAGCGCCAGGAGATCGGCGCCCTGGCGGTGAAGGCGGCCAAGTCGGTGGGCTACACCAACGCCGGGACGGTGGAGTTCCTGCTCGACGCCAACAACCAGTTCTACTTCATGGAGATGAACACCCGCCTGCAGGTGGAGCACACCATCTCCGAGCAGATCACCGGCATCGACATCGTGCGCGAGCAGATCCGGGTCGCCGACGGCCAGCCGCTCTCCTATGCCCAGGGCGACGTGCAGCGGCGCGGCTACGCCATCCAGCTGCGCGTCAACGCCGAGGACCCCAAGAACGACTTCCTGCCCAGCTTCGGGCGCATCACCCGCTACTACGCCCCCGGCGGGCCGGGCGTGCGCACCGACGCGGCCATCTACACCGGCTACGAGATCCCGCCCTACTACGACTCCATGTGCGCCAAGCTGATTGTCTGGGCGCTCACCTGGGAGGAAGCGGTGAACCGTGCCCGGCGCTCGCTGCGCGATATCGGCCTGCAGGGAATCCGCACCACCATTCCCTACTACCTGGAGATCCTGAAGACGGCCGAGTTCCGCACCGGCACCTTCGACACCAGCTTCGTGGCCACCCACCCCGAGCTGGCGAACTACTCCAGCAAACGCCGCCCCCACGACGTCGCCGCCGCCCTGGCCGCGGCCATCGCCGCCCACGCCGGGCTGTAACCACCGGAAACCAAAGTCGGGAACCATCGCCATGCCGAAAGTCTTCATCACCGATACGGTCCTGCGCGACGCGCACCAGTCCCTCATCGCGACCCGCCTGCGCACCGATGACATGCTGCCCATCTGCGGCAAGCTCGACGCCGCCGGCTACTGGTCGCTGGAGGTGTGGGGCGGCGCCACCTTCGACTCCTGCCTGCGCTTCCTCAAGGAGGACCCCTGGGAGCGGCTGCGCAAGCTGCGCGAGGCGCTGCCCAACACCCGGCTGCAGATGCTGCTGCGGGGCCAGAACCTGCTCGGCTACCGCCACTACTCCGACGACGTGGTGCGGGCCTTCGCCAGGCGCGCCGCGTCGAACGGCATCGACGTGTTCCGCATCTTCGACGCGCTGAACGACGTGCGCAATCTGCGCGTGGCCATCGAGTCGGTCAAGGCCGCCGAGAAGCACGCCCAGGGGGCCATCAGCTACACCACCAGCCCGGTGCACAGCAACGACCAGTTCGTTTCCATGGCGAAGGAGATGGCGCAGATGGGCTGCGACAGCATCGCCATCAAGGACATGGCGGGCCTGCTCACCCCCTACGCCACCGCCGAGCTGGTCAAGGCGCTGGTGGACGCCGTGGACCTGCCCATCCACCTGCACACCCATGCCACCTCCGGCCAGGCCGAGATGTGCCACCTGAAGGCCATCGAGAACGGCTGCCGCCACATCGACACCGCCATCTCCTCCATGGCCGGCGGCACCAGCCACGCCCCCACCGAGAGCATGGTGGCGGCCCTGCGCGGCACCGGGCACGACACGGGGATGGATCTCGAGCAGCTGCAGCAGATCGGCATGTACTTCTACGAGGTGCGCAAGCGCTACCACCAGTTCGAGAGCGACTACACCGGGGTGGACACCCGGGTGCAGGTGAACCAGGTGCCCGGCGGCATGATCTCCAACCTCGCCAACCAGCTGCGCGAGCAGGGGGCGCTGGACCGGATGCAGGAGGTGCTCACCGAGATTCCGCGGGTGCGCGAGGATCTCGGCTTCCCGCCCCTGGTCACGCCCACCTCCCAGATCGTGGGCACCCAGGCGGTGCTCAACGTCCTCACCGGCACCCGCTACAAGACCATCACCAACGAGGTGAAGCTCTACCTGCAGGGCAAGTACGGCCGCCCGCCGGGGCAGGTGAACAGCCTGGTGCGCCAGCAGGCCATCGGCAACGAGCCGGTCATCGACGTGCGCCCCGCCGACATGCTCAAGGACGAGATGCACAACCTCGGCGAGCAGATCGGCCAGCTCGCCCGCGGCGAGGAGGACATCCTCACCTTCGCCATGTTCCCGGAGGTGGGGCGCCAGTTCCTGGAGCACCGCGCCGCCGGCACCCTGCATCCCGAGCCGCTGGAGCCCCCGCCGGCGAAGGAGGGCGAGCAGGCGCCGCCCAAGGAGACCGCCCCCACCGAGTTCAACATCACCCTCCACGGCGAGACCTACCACGTGAAGGTCACCGGCACCGGCCAGAAGGCCGAGGCCGAGCGCCACTTCTACCTCACCCTCGACGGGATGCCCGAGGAGATCGTGGTGGAGACGCTGGAGGAGGTGCTCCTCACCGGCGGCGCCGAGGGCGCGGTGGTGAGCAAGTCCAGGGGCGGGCGCCCGCGCGCCTCCAAGCCCGGCCACGTCACCACCTCCATGCCCAGCACCATCGTGGAGGTGAAGGTGAAGGAGGGCGACATGGTCAACGCCGGCGACCCGGTGCTCATCGCCGAGGCGATGAAGATGGAGGCCGAGGTGCAGGCGCCCATCGCCGGCAAGGTGGTTGCCGTGCACATCGCCAAGGGCGACAGCGTCAATCCCAACGAGGCCCTGATCGAGATCGAACCCGCCTGAGGCTCAGCATGAACGCCATCGACGAACTGCTGCAGGGCTATGGCCGTTTCCGCGCCGGCTACTACCCCCAGAAACAGGAACTGTTCGACCGCCTGAGCCGCGAGGGGCAGTCGCCCCGGGTGGCCATGGTGGCCTGCTGCGACTCGAGGGTGGATCCCGCCATCATCCTCGATTGCGGCCCCGGCGAGATGTTCGTCATCCGCAACGTGGCCAACCTGGTGCCGCCCTACGAGCAGGCCGGCACCTACCACGGCACCAGCGCCGCACTGGAGTTCGCCGTGCTCGACCTGCAGGTGGAGCACGTGGTGATCATGGGCCACGCCTACTGCGGCGGCATCCGCTCGCTCATCACCACCCAGCCGGCCGCCGGGCGGCGGCGGGAGTTCATCGGACCGTGGATGGACATCGCCCGCGATGCCTGCAAGGTCGCCTTCGACCGGGCCCGTGCCGACGCCGCCCACCCCGCCCGCGAGTGCGAGCAGGCGGGCGTGCGCGCCTCCCTGGACAACCTGCGCACCTTCCCCTGGGTGCGCGATCGGGAGGCGGAGGGCCGGCTGCAGCTGCACGGCTGGTACTTCGATCTGGACCGGGGCGAGCTGCTCGCCCTCGATGCCGAGACCGACCGCTTCGAGGTGATCGAAGCGCCGATCCCCGACGACCTGGAGCGCCACGCCCTGTGAGGGCGCCCGGCGCCCTCGCGCTGATCCTGGCGCTGGGGGCGTCCGCGCCCGCCATGGCGGCCCCCGTGCCCCTGGTCGCCGAGGGGGGCGCCCCGCTTCCCGCCTGCCGCAACCGCCTGCCCGATCTGGCGCTGACCCTGGAGGCGGTCGCCGGGGGGCTGCGGGTCGAGGTGGTGAACCGTG
>JAQVKR010000064.1 GCA_028694565.1 Gammaproteobacteria bacterium
GGTGCGGCTGCGCCTGAGCAAGCCCGGCGCCATCCGCGGCGCCCAGGACGTGGGCATCGTCATGGAGCGCGGGTCGAGGGACTGAGATGGCGCGCGTCTATGTCGGCATGGGCAGCAACGTCGACCGCGAGCGCCACATCCGCGCCGGGCTGGAGGCCCTGCGGGCGGCCTTCGGGCCGCTGACGGTCTCCACCGTCTACGAGAGCGAGGCGGTGGGCTTCGAGGGCGAGAACTTCTACAACCTGGTGGTGGGCTTCGACACCGGCAGGACGCCCCGGGAGCTGGACTGGCTCATGCACGCCATCGAGGCGGACAACGGCCGCGACCGCAGCGGCCCGAAGTTCGGCCCGCGGACCCTGGATCTCGACCTCCTCGCCTACGGCGATCGGGTCACCCGGGAGGACGGGCTGGAGCTGCCGCGGGGGGAGATCACCCGCTACGCCTTCGTCCTGCTGCCGCTGGCCGAAATCGCCGGCGACGAGCGCCACCCGGTGAGCGGCGAGACCTACCGCGCGCTGTGGGACGCCTTCGACCGGGGCGCCCAGCGCCTCTGGCCGGCGCCGTTCGAGGCCTAGCGTTTCGCGCCGGGCTGGGCGGGCTGCCCGTCCAGCGCCTCGAACACCCCCCGCGCGCGGTTCTTGCGCACGTTGTCCCACGGGAAGACGCGGGCGTTCATGGCTATGTGGACCCCGGGCGGCAGACTCTGGGCCATGGCCAGGGCGTAGCCGAGATTGAACAGGGCGTCGGAGTCGGCCACGGCGTAGGGCACCATGGCCCCGGTGAGGACCACCGTCTTCCCCAGCCCGGCCTCGCCCAGGGTGCGCGCGGTCTCCACCAGGGTGTCGGTGCCGTGGATGACGAGCAGGCGCGACTCGGGCGCCTGGGCGCAGGCGGCCCGCACCTGCTCCCGGTCCGCCGCCCGCATGTGCAGGCTGTCGATGAGCTGGTTCACCTCCAGCACCACCGGCGCGGTGCAGCGCACCAGCTCCAGGATCCGCGGCAGGTGGGAATCCTTGAAGGTGAGCTCGCCCTTGAGGGCGTCGTATTGCTTCTCGAAGGTACCGCCGGTGACAATGACGCGCACGCTCATGGGTGGGTCCTCGGTGGGGCCGCGCCGGTGTCAGTGCTGCAGGCTGCGGCCGCCGTCCACGGTGAGCACGTGGCCGCTGGTGTAGACCGCGTCGCGCACGAGGAAGCGCACCGCCCGGGCGATGTCGATGGGATCGCCCTGGCGCTTGAGGGCGGTGCGGCCGATGATCTCCCGCCGGGCCGCGTCGTCGAGCTCGGCCTCGTTCTCCGGCCACAGGATGGCGCCGGGGGCCACCGCGTTGACGCGGATCTCCGGGCCCAGCTCCCGGGCCAGGGTCTTGGTGAGCATCACCAGCCCGGCCTTGGCCATGCTGTAGACCGGGTAGCCCTTCAGCGGCCGGTCGGCGTGGATGTCGACGATGTTGACGATGCAGCCGCCGGCGGCGCGCAGGCGGGGGGCGGCGGCCTGGGACAGGAAGAAGGGCGCCTTGAGATTGCTGCCCACCAGGTCGTCCCACTGCGCCTCGGTGACCTCGCCCATGGGGGTGGGGTAGAAGCTGGAGGCGTTGTTCACCAGCACGTCGAGCCGGCCCCAGGCCGCGGCGGCCCGCGCCACGAGCGCGTCCAGCCCGGCGGTGTCGTGCAGGTCGGCGCTTAGGGTGACCACCGAGTCCGGGCGCGCGGCGTTGAGCTCCGCGGCCAGGGTCCCGGCCGCCGCGGCGGAGCCGCGGTAGTGCACCACGATATTCATGCCTTCGCCGTGGAGGAGGCGGGCGGTGGTGGCCCCGATGCGGTGGGCCGCGCCGGTAATGAGCGCCACGCGGCCGGTCAGGGAGGTTTCATGGGTCATTGTCACGGGTTCTCCGCAGGCTGGTTCCCGGTGCGGGAGGCGCGCCGATGAGCCCCGAGTCCGGCGCCGGGCTGCCCGCCCCGTCGGCGGCGGCGGCGGCCCACAGCGCGCGGCTGGTGGAACACATCCGCCGGCGCCTGGAGGCGGCCGGCGGGCGCCTGCCCTTCGCCGGGTACATGCAGGAGGCATTGTACGCACCGGGCCTCGGCTATTACAGCGCCGGGAGCCGCAAGCTGGGGCCGGCGGGGGACTTCACCACCGCCCCCGAGCTCTCGCCCCTGTTCGGCCGCTGCCTGGCCCGGCAGTGCGCCGACGTGCTGGCGGAGCTGGGCGGGGGCGACATCCTCGAGTTCGGCGCCGGCAGCGGGCGGCTCGCCGCCGACGTGCTGGCGGAGCTGGAGCGGCTCGGGCGGCCGCCGGGGCGCTACCTCATTCTCGAGGTGAGCGCCGATCTGCGCGAGCGCCAGCGCGAGACCCTGGCGCGGCTGGCGCCCGGCCTGGCGGCGCGGGTGGCGTGGGTGGAGGCTCCGCCGGCGGGGCTGCGCGGGGTGATCCTCGCCAACGAGGTGCTCGACGCGCTCCCGGTGCACCGCTTCCGGCTCGGCCCGGCGGGGATCGAGGAGGGGTGCGTGGCCTGGAGCGGGACGGGCTTCGCCTGGGCGTGGACGGCGCCGCGTACGCCGGGGCTGGCGGAGCGGGCCGCGGCGGCGCTGGCCGGGGCCGGCGGCGGCCAGGCCCCGGGCTACGCCTCCGAGCTGGGGCTGGCGGCCGGGCCCTGGATCGCGGCGCTCGGCGGGAGCCTGGCGGCGGGGCTGGCGCTGCTGGTGGACTACGGCTTCCCGCGCCGGGAATACTACCATCCCGAGCGCGGCGGCGGCACGCTGATGTGCCACTACCGCCACCGCGCCCACGACGACCCCTTCTTCCTGCCCGGGTTGCAGGACATCACCGCCCACGTGGACTTCACCGCCGTGGCCGAGGCGGCCGACGCCGCGGGGCTGCGGGTGGCCGGCTACACCAGCCAGGCCGCCTTCCTGCTCGCCACCGGCATCACCGGGCTGGCCGCCGGCGCGGAGGGGGAGGGCGATGCCGCCCTGGCCGCCGCCGGCCACGCGCTGAACCGCCTGCTCTCCCCGGCGGAGATGGGCGAGCTGTTCAAGGTCATCGCCCTGACCCGCGGCCTCGACGGCCCCCTGCGCGGCTTCGCCCTCCAGGACCGCCGCGGGCGGCTGTAGGTTTTCATTTTCACCACAATCACTTTTCACCACGGGGGCACGGAGGACACGAAGAAAAGCTCGCTCATCCGCAGATCCACAAATTGGCTGTCGTGCCGGGAACACCCGTCGACGACTTTTGGCGCCCATGGCCGAGAATGATCTCAGTCGTCTAGCCAACCGTCCCGATTGATGGTTGCGGTCGCCTTTGTCCTGCCAAGGCAGCGCCAACAAGGAAATTTGCGTAAATCAGCGCAATCTGCGGTTAAACCAATCTTCCGCTTTTCTTCGTGTCCTCCGCGCCTCCGTGGTTAGATCGGCATTTTCACCAGACGCAGGAGCAACGACCGATGCCCGAGACGCCCGACAAGACCCTGGAGATGCTGGAGCGTCACCACCGTGACACCGCCCGCTTCGTGGAGTCGATGAAAACGAACTTCGAGCGCCGCTACGACGCGGGCTTCTGGGCCGAGTGGGATCACTGGATGGGGCCGGTGCTGCCGGAGCGGCCGGTGATCATCGATCTGGGCGCGGGGCCGGGGATGCTGGTGCGGGCCCTGGGCCGGCGCTACCCCGGCGCGCGGGTGATGGGGGTGGAGGTGGCGCCCTACATGCTGGAGGCGGCGGTGGAGCTGCCGGCGGGG
The DNA here is from genome assembly GCA_028694565.1 of Gammaproteobacteria bacterium. Lineage (GTDB taxonomy): Bacteria > Pseudomonadota > Gammaproteobacteria > DSM-26407 > DSM-26407 > Thioalbus. The sequence continues at coordinate 3,738 of JAQVKR010000064.1, forward strand.
TGCGAGCTGATGGCCGAGGATCTCCACGATCCGCACCTGCCGCTGGCGGCGGGGAGTGTGGATGCCGCCCACGCCGCGGTGGTGTTCCACGAGATGAACCAGCCGGTGCGCGCCCTGCAGGAGGTGGCCCGGGTGCTGCGCCCCGGCGGGCGCTTCTACATCACCGACTGGGTGCGGGCGCCGCTGCCGGTCTACGTCGCCGCCCAGACCGAGGAGGCGCGGGTGTTCGACGCCGCCACCCCGGTGGCGGAGCTGGACGATCTCTTCGTCCACTTCATGGAGCACAACCGCTACTCCGCCGAGGACCTGGTCTGGCTGCTGGAGCGGACCGGCTTCAAGGTGCTGGCCACCGAGGTGACCCGCGAGGGCCGCTACGCCCGGCTGGTGGCCGAGCGCCGCGGCTGAGGGCGGCGCCCCATCACCCATCATCCATCGCTCATCGCTCATCATGGAGTCGTCCTTGGACACCTGGCACCTGGTGGTACTCGCCCTGGTGCAGGGGCTCACCGAGTTCCTGCCCATCTCCAGCTCCGCCCACCTGATTCTCGTGCCGCGCCTGTTCGGCTGGCCGGACCAGGGGCTGGCCTTCGACGTGGCGGTGCACGTGGGCACCCTGGCGGCGGTGGTGATCTACTTCCGCGCCGAGCTCTGGCGCATGGCCCGGGCCTGGGCCGGCTCGATCCTCACCCGCACCGGCTCCGCCGAGAGCCGGCTGGCGTGGGCGGTGATCTGGGGCACCGTTCCGGTGGGGCTGGCGGGGCTGGCGCTGGAGGCGACCGGGGATCAGTGGCTGCGCTCGCCGCTGCTCATCGCCACCACCACGGTGCTGTTCGGGCTGCTGCTGTGGTGGGCCGACGCCCGCCGGCGCGGCGCGCGCGGCGAGCACGAGCTTACCTGGAAGGACGTGATCGCGGTGGGCCTGGCCCAGGTGCTGGCCCTGCTGCCCGGCACCTCGCGCTCGGGCATCACCATGACCGCCGGGCTGATGCTCGGGCTCTCGGCCACCGGCGCGGCGCGCTTCTCCTTTCTCCTCTCCATCCCCGTCATCGTGCTGGCCGGAGGGCTCAAGGGCATCGAGCTGGCGCAGAGCGGGGTGGGGCCGGCCGGGTCGGAGATCCTGATCGGGGTGGGGGTGTCCGGGGTGAGCGCCCTGCTCTGCATCCACGCCTTCCTGGCGCTGGTGCAGCGGGTGGGCATGGCGCCCTTCGCCGTCTACCGGGTGCTGCTCGGCCTCTACCTCTTCTACCTGTTCCTCTGAGGCGCGGGGATTTTCCCCGGCGCCGCCGGTGCGCGCGGCGCAGCCATCTTCGCTACGCTTCGCCCGTGGTTCCGTCCGCCCCTCCGGCGGCCGGCCGCCCCACCGCTCGGATCGCCTCCAGGCGCGCCGCGCGCAGGGCCTCGCCCAGCCGCGGACCCTTCAGCCCCCGCTGCGCCAGCGGCGCCACCGGCACCGCGGCGGCGGCCGCGCGGCAGGCGCGCAGGTAGTCCGCCTGGGGATAGGCGTCGTCCGCGCGCCCGGCCCGGCCGCGGGCGTCGGCCGCGCAGGCGAGCAGGAAGCCCTCGAAGCGCTCCGGCCGGCGGAAGGCGTCGAGCGCCTCCAGGGTCTCCAGCACGGTGGCGGGGCGCAGCTCCAGGGCCCGGTGGCAGCGGCCGTGCCAGCGGGCGGCCATGACCGCCAGATCGCGGTGGGCGTTGGGGACGCGGAAGCGGTCGCAGAGGCCGTTCACCAGCGCCACGCCGCGCTCCTCGTGGCCGTGGTGGGCGGGCCACTCCGCCGCCGGGGTGGCGCCCTTGCCCAGATCGTGCACCAGCGCGGCGAAGCGCACCGCGGTGTCGGGGCTGAGCCGGGCGGCGGCCTCCAGCACCAGCAGGGCATGGGCGCCGGTGTCCACCTCGCCGTGGTGGCGCTCGGGCTGGGGCACGCCGAACAGGGCGTCGATCTCCGGGAACAGCACCGCCAGCGCGCCGCAGCCGCGCAGCACCTCGAAGAAGCGCGCCGGACGGTCCTCGCCCAGCGCCCGCTCCAGCTCCTTCCAGACCCGCTCGGGCACCAGGGCGTCCACCTCGCCGGCGGCCACCATGCGTCGCATCAGCGCGTTGGTGCCGTGGGCCACGCGGAAGCCCCAGCGGGCGAAGCGGGCGGCGAAGCGGGCCACCCGCAGGATGCGCACCGGGTCCTCGGCGAAGGCCGGCGAGACATGCCGCAGCAGGCCCTGGTCCAGGTCCCCGCGGCCGCCGAAGGGGTCGATGAGGTTGCCTTCGGCATCCTCGGCCATGGCGTTGATGGTGAGATCGCGGCGGCGGAGGTCCTCCTCCAGGGTCACATCGGGTGCGGCGTGAAAGCTGAAGCCGGTGTAGCCGGGGCCGGTCTTGCGCTCGGTGCGGGCCAAGGCGTACTCCTCGCCGGTCTCCGGGTGGAGGAAGACGGGAAAGTCGCGCCCCACCGGGCGGAAGCCGCGCCGCCGCAGCTCCGCGGGGGTGGCGCCCACCACCACCCAGTCGCGCTCCCGGGCCTCCAGCCCCAGCAGGCGATCGCGCACCGCGCCGCCCACCAGGTAGAGCTCCAGCCCCGCGGTGCGCGGATCGCCGCGGGCCATCCTCAGGCGCGCCCGGCCGTGCGCCGGTAGCGATCGTAGGGGCCGCGCCGGCTGGCCAGGGTGAGGTAGCGGGGCACCGTCGCCTCCACCGAGCGCGGGCGCAGGCCGAACACCGCCGGGAAGGGGGCCAGGCAGATGCTGTCCACCTGGCAGGAGAGGTAGTTGTCGCGGGAGAAGGGTTTGCCCGGGAAGTGCTCCATGAGGTTCGCCTGCAGGCGCGCGAGCCCGTCGGGCAGGGCCCAGATGCGCCGCCGCAGGCCGAGCACCTGGGCGGTGTACTCCACCAGCTCGTCGAGGGTGTAGGCGGTGGGCCCGCACAGATCGTAGCCCTCGCCGAAGGTGGCCCTCTCCTCCAGGGCGGTGTGCATGGCCGCCACCAGGTCGCCCACGTAGAGGGGGGCGAAGCGGGACCAGGCGCAGGCGAGCGGGAACACCCCGGGGGCCAGCCGCAGCAGCCCGGCGAAGCGGGTGAAGAAGCTGTCCCCGGGGCCGAACACCACCGAGGGGCGGAAGCTGGTCACCGCCAGCCCGGGGGCGGCCTCGGCGTGCACCGCCGCCTCGCCCTCGCCCTTGGTGCGCAGGTAGTGGCTGGGGCCCTTTTCCGCGTCGGCGTTGAGCGCGCTCATGTGCAGCAGCCGCGGGACCCCCGCCTCGTTGCAGGCGGCCACCACGCCGCGGGCGAGATCCACGTGGGCGGCGCGAAAGCCGCTGCCGTCGTGGCCGCGCTCGTTGAGGATGCCCACCAGGTTGACCGCCGCGTCGCTGCCGGCCACCACCGCGCGCAGGAACCCGGCGTCGTTGATGTCGCCCCGCACCAGCTCCACGCCGCCGGCGATGCCCAGATCCCGGTGGCGCTGGGGATGGCGGGTGGGGATGCGCACCCGCCAGCCGGCATCGCTCAGGCGGGTGATCAGGTGGCGGCCGATGAAGCCGGTGCCGCCGGCGATGGTCACGATCCTCGATTCTGCTGCCATGGCGGATCTCCTCGGGATTATTGCGGAATCTTCCACCGCTCCCCGGAGGGGGTCAAGGGCGGACCCGGCCGCCATGCCGGTATCGCCGCGGCGTCCGGCAGCCGTCCGCGCGGCTGTGACGGCCGGCCCCGGGGCAGTACACTATGCGCCAGGTCAACGGCCGCGGCAGCGGTAAGCGAGCAGACGTGGAAACCCTTCTCATCTACCTGGTGGTGGGCGCCTTCGCCGGGGTGCTGGCGGGCCTGTTCGGCGTGGGCGGCGGGCTCATCATCGTCCCCGCCCTGGCCTTCACCTTCCAGGCCCAGGCCGTGGATCCCGCGGTGCTGATGCACGTGGCCATCGGCACCTCGCTGGCCACCATCGTGGTCACCTCCCTCTCCTCGGTGCGCGCCCATCACCGGCGCGGCGCGGTGCTGTGGGAGGTCTTCCGGCGGCTCACCCCGGGCATCGTGGTGGGGGCGCTGCTGGGCGCGGCGGTGGCCGACCTGCTTCCGGGCGACTGGCTGCGGCGCATCTTCGCCCTGTTCGTGCTGACCATCGCCGCGCAGATGGGCTTCGGGCTCAAGCCCGCGCCCCACCGCGGCCTGCCCGGCGCCCCGGGGATGTTCGGTGCCGGCGGGGTGATCGGCTCCATCTCGGCCATCGTCGGCATCGGCGGCGGCAGCCTCACGGTGCCGTTCCTCACCTGGTGCAACGTGGAGATGCGCAACGCCGTGGCCACCTCGGCCGCCTGCGGGCTGCCCATCGCGGTGGCCGGCGCCGCCGGCTTCATCTTCCAGGGCTGGGGCGAGGCCGCCCTGCCGGCCTGGAGCAGCGGCTACGTCTACTGGCCCGCCTTCGCCGGCATCGCGGTGGCGAGCACCGCCTTCGCCCCCCTGGGGGCGAAGCTCGCCCACAGCCTGCCGGGCGCGAAGCTGAAGCGCATCTTCGCCATCTTCCTGGCGGTCATCGGCCTGCGCCTGCTGCTCGGGTAGGCCTGCCCCTGGCTCGCCAATCGGCCATCAGCGCCCCCCGGCCGCGCCCCGTCGCGGCCCCGCGCTCCGGGCTCCGGGTCCCGGCGTAGCCGCCCGCGGTTGGACATGACGCGGCGAATGGCCTAACAATCGACAATAATTGTCAGTATTGCCGCGCACCAGGGAGAGGACGGGGTGCGCGGCGGAACATGGATCAGCACCTGTGCAGGGATCCCAAGTGAACGCACCGGAGCAGGGACAGGCGCCCCGCGTGGGCGTGGGCGAGAGCCGCCGGACGGAGAGCGAAGCCGCGGGCCGCGAGGCCGCCGCGCGGGCCCGGGCCGGCCTCGGCGGCCAACCGCCGGGCTGGGTGCTCGCCTTCTGCGGCGGACGCCATGATCCGGCGGCCTTCCTGGCCGGCCTGCGCGCCGAGTTGGGGGAGATCCCGGTGGTGGGCGGGGCCGCCGTGGGCACCATCACCGCCGGGCTGCTGGGGGTCAGCGGCTACGAGTGCGCCCTGGCCCTGTTTCCCGCCACGCTCGAGCCCCGCTTCCTGGTGAGCGAGCCCCTGTGCGACGATCTCCACGGCGCCGGCCTCGAGCTGGGCCGCCGGCTGGCCGCCGCGGCGGGGCCGGACAACACCGTGCTGCTGTTCTACGACTCGGTGCACGACGGCGGCCCGCCGCCCGTGCTGCACACGGCCAGCCGGCTCATGGACGGGCTCAACGAGGCCTTCGGCGACGAGCCGCCGATGGTGGTGGGCGCCGGCACCCTGCAGTACTTCGCCCTCACCGAGAGCTACATCTTCGACGGCCGCAACGCGGCCAAGCACCGCGCCCTGGCGGTGGTGCTGCCCCCGGGGCTCTTGGGCACCCACACCATCATGCACGGCTGCGTGCCGGCCAGCGCCTTCCTGGAGATCACCCGCATCGAGGGGGCGCAGGTCTACGAGCTCGATCACCGCCCGGCGGTGGAAGTGCTGGCCGAGCGGGTGGGGCGCGACCCCGGGGCGCTGCTGGGCCGGGAGCTCTCCATGCTCCTGACCCTGGGCGAGAAGCACGGCGACCCCTTCGCGCCCTTCGACGAGACCCGCTACGTCAACCGGCTGGTGATCGCCTCCGACACGGAGACGGGCGCGGTCACCCTGTTCGAGGCCGACTACCGGCCCGGCACCCGGGTGCAGGTGATGGTCACCGACGCCGAGCGGCTCAACGACTCGGTGGCCGCGCGGACCCGGGAGCTGGCGCAGTCCCTGGCCGGGCTGCGGGTGCTGTTCGGCCTCTACTTCGATTGCGCCGCCCGCGCCTCGGCCTTCAGCGGCGTGGAGCGGGAGGACGCCGAGGTGCTGCTGGAGAACCTCGGTCCGGGCGTGCCGCTGCTCGGCTTCTACTCCGGGGTGGAGATCGCGCCCCTGCTCGGGCAGCCCCGCCCGCTCGACTGGACCGGCGTCCTGACCCTGTTCACCCTGCGGGAGTAGCGCGTGTCGGAGCTGGAGCGGGAAAGGGACTTCTACCGCCACCAGGCGGATGAGCTCGGCGGCCAGCTGCTGCGGCTGAAGGAGACGCTCACCCAGGTGAGCCGGGA
>JAQVKR010000065.1 GCA_028694565.1 Gammaproteobacteria bacterium
CGCCTCACGGGTGTTCCATCACCCCGGCAGCAACTGAATTGACCTGAATGTGCCGAATCGCCGGCATGACCATCGGTCGGGGGCGCGGCCGGACGCCGGTTTGCGGCGCGCTCCGGTAGACGCCTAAGCGAAAAGGAAGCGGCCTTCCACGCGCGGAACGCGGCGGAGGGCGGCGCATTCGATCCGGGAGCCAGTCAACATGTGGGACTTTTTCGAAACGGTCCGCCATCGCCATTCAGTACGCCGATACCAGAGCGACGTGGCAGTGGAACCGGAGAAGCTGCACGCCATCCTGGAGACCGCCTGCGCGGCCCCTTCCGCGGGCGACCTGCAGGCCTATCGCATCGCCGTGGTCACCGGGCGGGCCCGGCGCGAGGCCCTGCGCAGCGCGGCAGGCGGCCAGGCGTTCATCGCCGAGGCGCCCGCCTGCCTGGTCTTCTCCGCGGTCCCCTCCCGTTCGGCCATGGAGTACGGCGAACGTGGAGCGAGCCTGTTCGCCATCCAGGACGCGACCATTGCCGCGGCCTATGCCCAGTTGGCCGTCGTCGCCGCGGGGATGGCCTCCGCCTGGGTCGGCAGCTTCGACGAGGCGGCGGTGCGGGCCGTCATCGGGGAGAGCGAGGATGTCCGGCCGGTGGCCCTGCTGAGCGTGGGCTACCCCGCCGAACTGCCGGAACCCACGCCGCGCCGTCCGCTCAAGGATGTCGTCAGCCACATCGAATGAACCGGTCCGCACCTCTGCCATCCGGACGAGACCATTCACCACGAAGGCACGGAGGACACGGAGAAAGGCGGGAAGAGCGACTTGATTTGTTGGAGGGACGCCTGGTTCAGGCGACCTGCCCCTCGACAACATCCTGAACAATCCGGTCCATCCTGTGAATCCTGTCTATTCAGGTTCCTTCTGTTTTGCTTCGTGTCCTCCGTGCCTTCGTGGTAGATCCTTTTGTTTTCATGGAATAAAGGCTGGAGTTGCGCAGTACACTAGATGGCGTCGTTGTCCTCTTCGCCGGTGCGGATGCGGACGACCCGCTCCACGGAAGTGACGAAGATCTTGCCGTCGCCGATCTTGCCGGTGCGGGCGGCGGCCGTCACCGCCTCGATGCAGCGCTCGACCTGGTCGTCGGCGAGCACCACCTCCACCTTCACCTTGGGAAGGAAATCCACCACGTACTCGGCGCCGCGGTAGAGCTCGGTGTGGCCCTTCTGCCGCCCGAAACCCTTCACCTCCACCACCGTCATCCCGGTGATGCCGATTTCGGCCAGCGCCTCGCGCACGTCATCGAGTTTGAACGGCTTGATGATCGCTTCCACCTTCTTCATTTTCATTCCCCTTTTTCAGTCGGAAATTTCGAGCCCGAGGGCGTGAGCCGCGCGCTGCGCATCCCCCCGCGCACACCCGTTCGGGGCGCCGCCCCCCGTTCCCCGCTCAGTGCTGCCGTCCGTATCCCGAGGTGATGGGATAGCGGCGATCGCGACCGAACGCCTTGCGCGAGATGCGCACCCCCGGCGGCGCCTGCCGGCGCTTGTACTCGTTCCTGTCCACCATCCGGACGACCCGGCGCACCGTATCCGCGTCATGGCCGGAGCCGATGATCTCGGCCGCCGAGCGGTCCCGTTCCACGTACTGCTCCAGGATGTCGTCGAGCACATCGTAGGGCGGCAGCGAATCGGCATCCACCTGGTCGGGGGCCAGCTCCGCCGAGGGCGGACGGTCGATGACCCGCTGCGGGATCACCGGTGACATCCGGTTGCGGTACTCCGCCAGCCGGAACACGAGCGTCTTGGGCACGTCCTTGAGCAAATCGAACCCGCCGGCCATGTCACCGTACAGGGTGGCGTAGCCGACCGCCAGTTCGCTCTTGTTGCCCGTGGTCAGCACCATCCGGCCCTTCTTGTTGGAGATGGCCATCAGGATGACGCCGCGGCAGCGCGCCTGGATATTCTCCTCGGTGGTATCCCGCGCCAGCCCGGCGAACTCCCGCTCCAGGCTGGAGAGAAAGGCGGTGAACAGCGGCTCGATGGGAATGACGTGATACTCGACCCCCAGGGCTTCGGCCTCGGCCCGCGCATCCGCCACGCTCATGTCGGCGGTGTAGCGCGAGGGCATCATCACCGCTTCGACCCGCTCACGGCCGAGGGCGTCCACGGCGACGGCGAGGGTCAGGGCCGAGTCGATGCCTCCGGACAGGCCGATGACCACGCCGGGAAAGCCGTTCTTGTCCACGTAGTCGCGCACCCCCAGCACCAGGGCCTGGTAGATGGCGGCCTCGTCGTCCAGGGGTGCCGACCAGGCTCCGTTGGCCGGCTCCAGATGCGCCCCGATCGCCAGTTCCACCGGCACCAGGGCCTCCTCGAACAGGGGCGCGCGCACGCGCACCCCGCCGTCGGTCGCCATCACCAGGGAGCCGCCGTCGAAGACCAGTTCGTCCTGGCCGCCCACCAGGTTGACGTAGACGATGGGCATGCCGCCTTCCCGGACCCGCTCCCGCAGCACCGTCTCCCGCTCCAGGAGCTTGCCCCGGTGAAAGGGTGAGGCGTTGAGGTTGAGCATGAGCCGCGCGCCTGCGGCACGGGCCTGCAGCATGGGCTCTGCCATCCAGATATCCTCACAGATGGTGATGGCGACCGGCATGCCGCGGATGTCCACCACGCAGGGCCCGCCGCCGGTGGTGAAATAGCGTTTCTCGTCGAAAACACTGTAGTTGGGCAGGTGCTGCTTGTGGTAGACCGCCTGCATCCGGCCCTCGCGCAACAGCGCGGCGGCGTTGTAATGGCCGCCCAGTGCCTGGTGCGGGAACCCCGCTATCATGTCGATGCCCCGCACCTCCCGGGCCAGCCGGGCCAGCGCCTCGCCCACCCGCGTGTAGAGATCGGGACGCAGCAGCAGGTCCTCGGGCGGGTAGCCGGTGAGGCTCAGCTCGGGGAACACCACCACGTGTCCGCCCAGCTCGTCACGGGCCCGGACCGCGGCCGTCGCCATCCGCTCGAGGTTGCCGGTGATGTCGCCGACCAGCAGATTCAACTGGGCCATCACCACGCGGAGGGGCTCGGTCATTGACGGGTTCTCCTTGGTCACACTCACGACGTCCCGGCCGCAGGGGTAAGGCCGCCTATTTTCCGGTAAACACCGGACCGAAGCAAAGCATCCCGGGCGCCGATCGCCGCATTTCATCGCAAGGACCCGGAGGCCGTGACCGAAGGGCACCGCCCAGCCGATGAGCCCGGCTCGACCCACCGGCCATCCCGGGGTGCCGCAGGCGCGGATTCATCCCTGCGCCGGCGCCGGCTCCCCCGCCCCGCCCGGCCGGAGGAATCCGGCCCGGCTTCATGCACTGGCGCCGGGGGCGCAGTACACTAGTGCCCATGAATCTGTTCAGACTCCTTGCCCTGGCGATCATCGCCTGGCTCGCCTGGCGCTTCCTGCGCCGCCGGCGCGAGGGCCCGCGGCTGCCGGCGAGGCGCCCCCCGGCGGCGGTCCCGGCGGAGCCGATGGTGCGCTGCGCCCACTGCGGCGTCTTCGTCCCCGCCACCGAGGCGCTGGCGCGCGACGGCCAGCCCTTCTGTTGCGCCCGGCACCGGGACGCCGAGACCGGGGGGCCCGGCGCATGAGCCGAACCGGGCCCGCGGGGAGGAGCGGCTGATGGGTTGGTTCGGGAAGGGCATCGGCGACGCGATCCTGAGCCGGCCGGGGCTCGGCCAGACCTGGAAACCCCTGCAGATCCTGAACATCTATCGCCTGCTGCTGGCGCTGATCCTCAGCGGGCTCTACTTCAGCGGCATGGGGCCCAACTTCCTGGGCAGCCACCAACCCTGGCTGTTCGGCTGGCTCAGCGGAGCCTATCTCCTGTTCGCCCTGGCGAGCGTCGTCACCATCCGCCGCCAGCGGCCCGGCTTCCGGGAACAGACCACGCTGCAGGTGCTGACCGACGTCGCGGCCATCACCCTGTTCATGCACGCCAGCGGCGGCGTGACCACCGGCATGGGCATGCTGCTGGTGGTGAACGTCGCCGGCGGCAGCCTCCTGCTGCCGGGGCGGCACGCGTTCCTGTTCGCGGCCATGGCCAGCCTGGCAATCCTCGCCGAGCAGTTCTACGCCGATCTGTTCAGGATCTTTTCCACCACCGCCTACACCCAGTCAGGCATCCTCGGCGCCATGCTGTTCGCCGGCGCCTTTCTCGCCGACGGCCTCTCGCGCCGGGCCAGGGCGAGCGAGGCCCTCGCCGCCCAGCGCGGCGTGGACCTGGCCAGCCTCGAGCGGCTCAACGAGCACATCATCCAGCACATGCAGTCGGGCATCATCGTCGTCGACCCCGAGCTGCGAATCCGCCTGATGAACAATGCGGCGTGGTATCTTCTCGGTCTGCCCGCCTCGGTGGAGGGGCAGCGCCTGTTGCAGGTCTCGGCGCAACTGGACGTCCAGCTGCGCCGCTGGCTGGTCGATCACGAGTACCAGCCCGCCGCCTTCCGGGTCGCGCCCACGGCGGCGGAGCTCATGCCCCGTTTCACCGCCCTGGGAAGCGGCGGGCGCGCGGGCAACCTGGTCTTTCTCGAGGACATGGCACGCACGTCGCAGCAGGCCCAGCAGCTGAAGCTCGCCTCCCTGGGCCGGCTGACCGCCAGCATCGCCCACGAGGTGCGCAATCCCCTCGGCGCCATCAGCCACGCCGCCCAGCTGCTCGGCGAGACCCCGGACCTGCCGGCGGGGGATCAGCGGCTCATCGAGATCATCGGAACCCACACCCGGCGGGTAAACGAGATCGTGGAGAACGTGCTGCAGCTCTCCCGCCGGGAGGCCTCCCACCCCGAAGTGCTGGAACTGAGGAGCTGGCTGGCCGCCTTCAGCGAAGAGTTCTCGCTCCAGCACGCGCTCGGCCCCGGCCACCTGTTCCTGTCCATCAGGCCACCGGAAACGCGGGTGCTGATCGACGCCACCCAGTTCCGGCAGATACTCACCAACCTGTGCGAAAACAGCCTGCGCTACGGACGCCCGGCCGAGGGCCACTACCAGCTCGTTCTCCAGGGCGGCATCACCCGCGAAACCAAGGGCCCCTATCTCGACATCATCGACAACGGGCCGGGAATCGAGCCGGAACTCGCCTCCCAGGTCTTCGAGCCCTTCTTCACCACCGACCGGACCGGCGGCACCGGGCTGGGGCTCTACATCGCCCGCGAGTTGGCGGAGGCGAACCGCGCCCGGCTAGACTATATTCCCGTGCCCACCGGCGGCTGCTGTTTTCGTATCCTGTTCGCGGATCCGCGCATCCAGACACTGTAGGCTGGCAGGTCATGGAACACTACAAGGCCCTCATCGTCGACGACGAACCGGATATCCGGGAGCTGCTGGAAATGACCCTGGGGCGGATGGGGATCGACACGGTCTCCGCGGCCGATCTCGGCGAGGCCTTCGGGCGGTTGCGCGACGAGCGCTTCGATCTCTGCCTGACCGACATGCGCCTTCCCGACGGCAACGGGATTGAGCTGGTGTGTCATATCCAGGAGCGCCACCCGGAGCTTCCGGTGGCGGTCATCACCGCCTTCGGGAGCATGGAAACGGCCATCGCCGCACTCAAGGCCGGCGCCTTCGATTTCGTCTCCAAACCCGTCGATCTGACGGTCCTGCGGGGCCTGGTGGAAAAGGCGCTCAAGCTCTCCAGCCGCGCCGCTGGACGCCGGCCACCCGCCGAACAGCGGCTGCTCGGCGAATCCCCGGCCATCCTCAGGGTCCGGGATCTCATCGCCAAGCTCGCCCGCAGCCAGGCACCGGTCTACATCAGCGGCGAATCCGGGACCGGCAAGGAGCTGGTGGCGCGCCTCATCCACGAGAACGGGCCGCGGGCGGACATGCCCTTCGTGCCGGTGAACTGCGGCGCCATCCCTTCCGAGCTGATGGAGAGCGAATTCTTCGGCCATCGCAAGGGCAGCTTCACCGGCGCGCTGACCGACAAGCCCGGACTGTTCCAGGCCGCCCACGGCGGCACCCTGTTCCTGGACGAGGCGGCGGATTTGCCCATGCACATGCAGGTGAAGCTGCTGCGCGCCATCCAGGAAAAGGCGGTCCGGCCCATCGGCGCCCAGAAAGAGGTGAAAATCGATGTGCGCATCCTGAGCGCCACCCACAAGGATCTCGGCGAACTGGTCCAGCGCAACGCATTCCGCCAGGACCTCTACTACCGCATCAACGTCATCGAACTGCATGTCCCCAGCCTCAGGGAGCATCCCGAGGACATCCCCCTGCTGGCCGAGAGCATCCTCCGGCGGCTGGTGGGCCAATGGAGCCGGGAGACCCCGCGGCTCGACCCGGCCGCCAGCCGGGCCCTTTCCGGATACCCCTTTCCCGGCAATGTGCGGGAGCTGGAGAACATCCTGGAGCGGGCCATGACCCTGTGCGAGGAAAACGTGATCCGCGCCGAGGACCTGTACCTTCCGCAACCGAGTGGAGACACCGGGGCCGCGACCACTGGCGGCGAACCCCTCCCCGAGTACCTGGGCGAGCTCGAACGGGAGGCCATCCTCCAGGCCCTCGAGGAGACCCACTGGAACCGCACCGCCGCCGCCCGCAAGCTCGGCATCACCTTCCGCGCCCTGCGCTACCGGCTCAAGAAGCTCGGCATCGAGTGATGCGCCCCCCACGAAGGGGCGAAGCGATGGAAATCCCCACAAGCCGCGGTTCGGCGAGAGGGCTCGCCTCCTACGGAATTCTCCCCGGCGGCGGGCCGCAGCCCGTAGGAGGCCAGCCCCTGGCCGATGCGGCATGAGCAGGGCCCCATTCGGCGAGGGGGCTCGCCTCCTACGGATCGCCACCGGTGGTAGGCCGCAGCCTGTAGGAGGCCAGCCCCTGGCCGATGCGGCGTGAGCAGGGCCCCGTTCGGCGAGGGGGCTCGCCTCCTACGGATCGCCACCGGTGGTAGGCCGCAGCCTGTAGGAGGCCAGCCCCTGGCCGATGCGGCGTGAGCAGGGCCCCGTTCGGCGAGAGGGCTCGCCTCCTACGGGAATTCTCCCCGGCGGCGGCCGCAGCCCGTAGGAGGCCAGCCCCTGGCCGATGCGGCATGAGCAGGGCCGCCGTTCGGCGAGGGGGCTCGCCTCCTACGGAATTCTCCCCGGCGGCGGCCGCAGCCCGTAGGAGGCCAGCCCCTGGCCGATGCGGCATGAGCAGGGCCCCATTCGGCGAGGGGGCTCGCCTCCTACGGGAATTCTCCCCGGCGGGCCGCAGCCCGTAGGAGGCCAGCCCCTGGCCGATGCGGCGTGGGCAGGGCCCCGTTCGGCGAGGGGGCTCGCCTCCTGCGGAATTCTCCCCGGCGGCTGCCGCAGCCCGTAGGAGGCCAGCCCCTGGCCGATGCGGCGTGGGCAGGGCCCCGTTCGGCGAGAGGGCTCGCCTCCTGCGGAATTCTCCCCGGCGGCTGCCGCAGCCCGTAGGAGGCCAGCCTCTGGCCGATGCGGCGTGGGCAGGGCCCCGTTCGGCGAGAGGGCTCGCCTCCTACGGGATTTTCCCCGGCCCCGGGCCGCAGCCCGTAGGAGGCCAGCCCCTGGCCGATGCGGCGTGAGCGAGGCCACGTTCGGCGAGAGGGCTCGCCTCCTACGGGATTTTCCCCGGCCCCGGGCCGCAGCCCGTAGGAGGCCAGCCCCTGGCCGATGCGGCATGAGCAGGGCCCCGTTCGGCGAGAGGGCTCGCCTCCTGCGGAATTCTCCCCGGCGGCGGCCGCAGCCCGTAGGAGGCCAGCCCCTGGCCGATGCGGCGCGGACCGGGAACTCCGCCCCAATCCCGTCAATCCGGTGAATTCCGTTTCAGCCGGGAAATAAAAAACTCACTCCGCCGGCCGGTAGGGGGCCGGATCGAGAATCGGCGCCCGTCCGGTGACCAGATCCGCCAGCAGGCGCGCGGAGGCCGGGGCGAGGACCACGCCGTTGCGGTAGTGGCCGGCGTTGACGAACAGGCCCCGGATACCCGGGAGCTCGCCGATGTAGGGGATGCCCTTGGGCGAGCTGGGCCGCAGGCCGGCCCAGTGGCGCTCCACCGGGCACTCCGCCAGGCCCGGCACCAGCTCCACGGCAAAGGCGCGCAGCTTCTGCTCGGCCGCGGTCGTGGTGGACTTGTCGAAGCCGGTGTACTCCACCGTGCTGCCCACCAGCACGCGGCCGTCGCGGCGGGGGATCAGGTAGTGCTCATGGGCCAGCACGATGCGCCGGAGCAGGTCCGGGCTGGCGTGATACATGAGCATCTGGCCCCGCACCGGCTCCACCGGCAGGCGGGCCTCGGTGTCGGCGGCCAGCAACCGGCCGGACCAGGCGCCGGCGGCGATGACCACCCGCTCCGCCTCCAGCCGTCCCGCCTGGGTGTTGACCCCGGCCACCCGGTCGCCCTTGAACAGCAAGCCCTCCACCGGGGTGTGGGACTGGATGCGGATGCTGCCGGCTGCCAGCGCGCCATGGAGAGCCTGGGCCAGGCGCGGATTGCGGATCTGGGCCACTTCCGGCATCCAGATGGCCGCTTCCGGCACCTTCGCCAGGCTCGGCTCCAGGCCATGTGCCGCCTGGCCATCCACCACTTCCACCCGGCGCTGGTGCCGGCGCGCCCACTCCTCTGCCGCACCGCGCTCACCCGTCTCCAGCACCAGCAGGCCATTGCGGGTCCACTCGGGATCGACCCCCGAGGCATCGCGCATCCGCCGGGCCAGCGCCTCGTAGTGATCCTGGCTCCAGCCGGCCAGCAGGGTGACCGCGTCGGGATAGCGCCACGGGAACAGCGGCGAGAGGATGCCGCCCCCGGCCCAGGAGGCCTCGCGCCCCGTCTCGCCGCGCTCCAGGAGCGTCACCTCCAGGCCCGCATCCGCCAGTTCCAGCGCGGTCAGCATCCCGATGATGCCGCCGCCCACCACCAGACAATCGCTCATACGCTATCCTTGTGCATTACACCGCCCGCCGGCGGCACAGACTGCATGGGCCGAACCGCCGGTTCCATAAGATGGGAATGTTACCAGCTCGCCCCCGGCGCGGGCAGGCCAAGTGGCTCCGCTCAGAGACCTATTTGTTACCACGAAGGACACGAAGAACACGAAGAAGGGCGGGAAGAGTGACTTGAGTTGTTGCAGGGAACCCCGGGTTGATAGTGACCTGCACCTCGACTGTGTTCAGAATAATCCTGTCAATCCTGTAAATCCTGTCTATCCAAGTTCTTTCTGTTCTTCTTCGTGCCTTCGTGGTGAAAACTCAGTCCACTACCAGCACTCGGCTGGAACAGCAGGTGTCCTGGCACCGGTCTGGTCGACGGTCATGGTCCCGCACCTGTCGTTCGTCTGATCACCCTGGGGAGTGGCCGTGAGGGTGAAGGTGGTGGCGGTGGCCGCCACCCCGATGTTGTACCGGGCCGTGCCGTCCCGGGGGGATTGATCGATGGGCAGTGTCGGGACGACAGGAGGGTCCACGGACACATCCATATAGCTGCTGTTCGCCGTGAACTGGCGCTCCAGCCACTGGGCATCCTCGAGCATCAGGGACTGGGCCTCGGCCCGGCGGGACTTGCGCACCTGATCCACGTAGGAAGGGTAGGCGATGGAGGCCAGGATGGCGACCACCGCCACCACGATCATCAGCTCTATCAGGGTGAAACCCTTTGCAACCCGCTTGTTCATCTGTCTGATGTCCCCTTGAGTAGCGGGAACCCCCGGCGTCCACCGACGCCGGGGGAACCGATTCCCGTTCCCGGACAAGCCACGGGCGATCATTGCAGCTGCCGCCAGGACTGCCGGCCCGCTCCGCCACCGCCCAGCTCGACCG
>JAQVKR010000066.1 GCA_028694565.1 Gammaproteobacteria bacterium
TTCGGCTTCCTCCAGATTCGCAGTTACCCACGACACCCTTGCCGTTCAGCTAACTCTTCCCCTTGCCGGGCGAGTAGAGGACTTGCACCTCCAAGTGGGTGCGCCCTGCCGGGCGCACCACAAAAAAAAAGCGGTCGATGACCGCTTTTCAACGTCCTCTCATCCGGGCAGCTCCATGCGCCCCACACCTAAAGCGTTGCATCCCTGCGGGCACGTCCCTGTGCACGTCCCTGTCGCGCCTCCTGCGGCCCGGGGCATCCGTGCATTTGTCCAGGGGGTTCCGTTCCCGCCGGGATAAACATATCCACCATTACCATGCAATGCAAAGGGAATTGGGGTTCGGCGGCAGGGCGGACACCGAGCCGGATCTCCTGTATTTTCTTTTTAAATTCAACAGGATAATAAATGAGGCGGTGTTACAATCGTGATTCGCTCAGCCGGACTCCAGGCAAGAGCGCACACGCTTTTCAGAGATCTCGCACACGCCGCGCACCGCCTCAACGGAACAGGGCGTCACCGGAAAGGCCCTGCTTCTCCAGGATCTCGCGCAACCGCCGCAGGGCCTCCACCTGGATCTGGCGCACCCGCTCGCGGGTCAGCCCGATCTCGTTGCCCACTTCCTCGAGGGTGGAGCTCTCGTGGCCGCACAGGCCGAAACGACGCTCCACCACGGCCCGCTGCTTGTCGTTGAGCTGGGAGAGCCAGTCTTCGATGCTGTCCCTGAGATCGTCGTCCTGGAGCAGTTCCGCGGGATCCCCAACCGCCTCGTCGGCGATGGTGTCGAGCAGGGACTTGTCCGAGTCCTTGCCGTAGGGGGTGTCCACGGAAGCGACCCGCTCGTTGAGTCCCAGCATGCGCTCCACGTCGCGGGTCGGCTTGTCCAGGAGCTGGGCAATCTCCTCGGGGGTCGGCTCGTGATCGAGGCTCTGGGCCAGCTGCCGGGCGGCGCGCAGGTAGACGTTCAGCTCCTTGACCACGTGGATGGGCAGGCGAATGGTGCGGGTCTGGTTCATGATCGCCCGCTCGATGGTCTGGCGGATCCACCAGGTGGCATAGGTGGAGAACCGGAATCCGCGCTCGGGGTCGAACTTCTCCACGGCCCTTATCAGTCCGAGGTTCCCCTCCTCGATGAGATCGAGCAGGGCCAGCCCCCGATTGACGTAGCGCCGGGCGATCTTCACCACCAGGCGCAGGTTGCTTACGATCATGCGCTTGCGCGCGCTGTCGTCGCCGCGCTGCGCCCGGCGCGCGAAGTAGACCTCCTCCTCCGCGGTGAGCAGCGGCGAGAAGCCGATCTCGCTCAGGTACAACTGCGTGGCATCGAGGTTGTCGGTGGAGGCCTCCCAGTTGATGGAGGACTCTTCGTCCTGAGGCTCTCCCGCCTCACTGCTCTGATCCTGCTCCTCGATGGCCAGGGTCTCCTCCTCGTCGCTGTCGTTATCAGCCAACGAGTCGCCTTCCCACTCCCGCGGCATAGGAACTCCTCGGTGATTTCCATCCATCCAACAAGCCGGGGCTGGCCCGCACAGCGTTCACAGCCCTGGAATCTACGGCGCCAAAGCGGTGCTGCCTGCAGCGAATGCGCCCGTCACAGCCTCGGTCGCGTCCGGGAAGACTATCGTTCCCGCTGCGCCAATAGCGTACGGCTCACTCCAGTCATGACCGCCTCGATCACCCGCGATGCACTCTTCGGTGCCTGTTTTCCCGGGATTCCGGCGAATCATGGCTCGTGACGCCTCATCTGCCATGCTCCACCGGACTCCAGCTCCGGGCCTCACGCTCCCCGACTTCTGCGGCAGCGGTGGTGGGACCGCCGTGTCGGACAGTGGCTGCTCGGGCTAGCGCCTCGGCAGGTAGCCAAGAGGGTCGACCGGCTTACCCTCCTTGCGAATCTCGAAATGGAGCATGACCCGATCGGTCTCGCTGCGCCCCATCTCGGCTACCACCTGCCCCGCCTTCACCGCTTCACCCTCCTTGACCAGAAGGCGTCGGTTGTGTGCGTAGGCGCTCAGGTACATATCGTTATGTTTCACGATAATAAGCTGCCCGTAACCGCGAAGTCCACTGCCGCTGTAGACGACCTGTCCAGCGGCCGCGGTGCGTACGGGCTGGCCGTAGTGCCCGCCGATATCCACCCCTCTTCTGCCTGAACCGCTGTCGCTGAAACGGCTCAGCAACGGGCCCTCGACCGGCCACGCCCAGGTGACATTGCGCGGGAACACCACCGTTCCGGACACGGATGCCGGGTCCGGCTTCGACGCGGATGCCCTGGGCGGCGCGGCTCCCCGGGTGTCAGGGGCGGGCGCGGCGCGGGGCGTGGCGCTCCGCGCGGGGGCCGCGGGCGCCGGCGCGGATTCCCGCACCGGGGCCCGCGCGGCGGTGGAGGGGGCTCCGGGCGCGGTTCGCAGCCGCTGCCCGACGTAGATGGTGTAGGGAGGACGGATGCCGTTCCAGGCCGCCAGTTCCCGGTAGTCCCGGCCGTAGCGCCAGGCGATGGAGTAGAGGGTGTCGCCGCGCTGGACCGTGTAGTCGCCGCCCCGGGGCGTGCCGCGCGGCGCGGCGGGCGCGGCCTTGCGCACCGATGCGCCGTAGCGTTCGGTGACCGGCGCCGTGGTGTCGCGTCCGCCGCAGCCGTCCAGCAGCAGCGCGGCAACGACCGCCAGCGCCAGCGCGCTGTTGTTCTGCCATCGCTTCATGATGCTTCCGTCAGCCGCAATCCCGGGGAACCCCTGCCGCCGGGGATGTCATGGGCGCCGCCCGACGCTCCGTGCCGATCCGGCGCGCCGGAGCTAGGACCGGATCACCAGGTAGGCGACGACGCCCGCGAGCACGGTGGCCCAGCCGATGTAGTCGATGTAGGTGCGCAGCTTGCGCTCCATGCGCTCCCCGCCCAGCACCATCAGACCGGCGACGAGGAAAAAGCGCAAGCCCCGCCCCACCGCCGAGGCCAGCACGAAGGGCAGAAACACCATCGCCAGCACACCCGCGGCAATGGTGAACACCTTATACGGAATCGGTGAAAAACCGGCGACGAAGATGGCCCAGAAGCCCCACTGCTCGAACCAGCTCCGCGCCGCCTCGTAGGCCGGCCAGTAGCCGGCCTGGTGCAGGATCGGCTCGATGGCCCCGAAGGCGAAGTAGCCGATGAGATAGCCGAGCATGCCGCCGAACACCGAACTGGCCGTGGTGAGCAGGGCATAGGACCAGGCCCGTTCCGGGCGCGCCAGCGCCATGGGCGCGAGCATCACGTCGGGCGGGATGGGGAAGAAGGAGGATTCGGCGAAGCTGAGGCCCGCCAGGTAGCGGGGAGCATGGGGGTGGGCCGCCCAGCGCATCACCCGCGCGTAGAGCCTGGAGAAAAGCCGCATCAGCGCTTGCCCCCGAGGAAGGGAACAAAGCGCACGTCCTCCATGTCCTCCATTTCGAAGCCCGTGCCGGTGTGGCGGAGCCGCTGCAGGCGCTGCCCCTGCGCCGTGGCCAGCGGCAGGACCATGCAGCCCCCGGGCGCCAGCTGGGTCAGCAGCTCCTCGGGTATCCGTTCCATGGCCGCGGTGACCATGATGCCGTCGTAGGGGCCGTTGTCGGGCCAGCCCTGCCCGCCGTCGGTATGGCGGCTGCGGATGTTCCGCAGCCCCATGTCGCGGAAGCACTGGCGGGCCCGGTTGAGCAGCGTGGCGATGCGCTCCACGGTGAATACCTCCTCGCAGAGCTGGGCCAGCACCACGGCCTGGTAGCCCGAGCCGGTCCCCACCTCCAGCACCTTGCGGCAGGAGCTGCACTCCAGCAGCACCTCGGTCATCCGGGCGACCGTATAGGGCTGGGAGATGGTCTGCCCGAAACCGATGGGAAGCGATTTGTTCTCGTAGGCGTGGCTCGACAGGGCCTCGTCGACGAAAATATGCCGGGGCGTGGCGGCGATGACGCCGAGAACGGCGGGATTGGTGATGCCGAGGCCGCGCAGCTTGTCCACCAGCCGGTCGCGGGCGCGCTGGGAGGTCATGCCGATGCCGTCCAGGCGTTCGCGGTTCATGCACCGCCCTCCGGCAGCCATTGCCCGAGCCGCTCCAGGGCGTTGTGGCGGGTCAGATCGACCTGCAGCGGCGTAACCGACACGAAGTTCTCGCGCAGGGCGAGGAAGTCGGTGCCCATGCCGGCATCCTGCTCCAGCCCGGCCGGCCCCACCCAGTAGATGTCCCGTCCACGCGGATCGGTGGCCCTGACCACCGGCTCGGCGCGGTGGCGGTGGCCGAGACGGGTGACGCGGTAGCCGCGGATCTGCGCCCAGGGCAGATCGGGCACGTTGACGTTGAGGATGATATCCGTCGGCAGCGGGTCGGCCAGCAGCCGCTCCACCAGGGTGCGGGCCACCCTTGCCGCCGATTCCAGGTGGGTCGGGTTGTGGGAGGCGATGGATACCGCCAGCGCCGGCAGGCCGAGGAAGCGGCCCTCCATGGCGGCGGCCACGGTGCCCGAATAGAGCACGTCGTCACCGAGGTTGGCGCCGGCGTTGATGCCCGACACCACCATGTCCGGCTCCTCCTCGAGCAGGCCGGTGATCGCCAGGTGAACGCAGTCGGTGGGAGTGCCGTTGACGGCGATATAGCCGTTCTCGCCGATGTTGGCGCGAATCGGGACGTCGAGGGTCAGGGAGTTGCTGGCTCCGCTGCGATCCCGGTCCGGAGCCACCACCGTGATGTGCGCCATGTCCATCAGCGCCGCCGCGAGGCTCGACAGGCCGGGGGCCCGATAGCCGTCGTCATTGCTGATGAGGATTTTGATCCCGTCTGTTTGCATGTGCCCCCGCCGCCGCCGTACGCGGCATCTGCGGAATGATAACTTAGAGGGCCGGAGCCGGACAAAACCCCGTGCCACCCGCCGGTCGATGCAACGGACCGGCGCGGCCGGAAGGCCCCGGGCGCAGCGTCAGGGACCGCCACCCTCCACGGGCATCCCGCCGGCGGGCCCCGGCTGCAGGTCCACCACCTCCCGCAGCACCACGGTTGCGTAGCAGCCGGCCGGCAGCTCGAAAGCCAGCTCCAGCACATCGGGCCGCGGCCGGTCCCAGGCGAATTTCCGCGGCCGCAGGCACAGCGCCCGGCGTTCCTGGTACAGGCCCGCGGCCTCCAGGCCGGCGCGCAGCGCGACATGGGACGCCAGGGCCTGCGATTCAACCGCGCGGGCCTCCGCCGCGGTGGTCAGCCCGCCCCGCCCCCACAGGGGGCCGGTCGGCGTGAGCCGCCCGTCGGCCACCCGGGCGGCCACGGCGGCGTCCACCCGCTCCAGGGTCAGCTCGCCGTGGCCGCCCGGCAGCAGGACCACGTCCCCCGGGAGGGCATGGTTCCAGCTCCCCGCCGCCACCCGCCGCGCCAGCACCGCGTTGAACAGGTGCGCGCGGGCCGCGGAGAGGTAGAGGCCGCGCCGGTGGCGATCCCGCACCTGGCCGCGGCCGGCGAAGAGCGCCTCGGCCCGCGCCAGGTTCTCGCCGTCGCGGCCGAAGCGCTGCTCCCCGAAGTAATTGGGCACGCCGGCTTCCGCCACCTGCCGCAGCCGTGCCTCCAGCGCGGCGGCGCCGCCCTCCAGCGCCGTGACCCGGATCCGGAACCGGTTCCCTTCCAGCTCGCCCCGCCGCAGCTTGGCGGTGTGCCGGGTGGCATCCAGCACCCGCACCCCCTCGGGCTCGAGGACGCTCCAGTCGGGCTCGCCCGCCGCCGGCCGGTGGACGCTGAACCACTGGGTGGTCACGGCGCGGCGATCCTTCAGGCCGGCATAGCCCACCGCCAGCGGCTCCACGCCGGCCACCTCGGCCAGCCGCCTGGCCACCCACTCGGTGTTGGCAAGTCGCTTCTCCACCCGCAGGAAGTGGTGCTCGCCATGCCCCGCCGGGGTGACGGCGGGGATCTCCTCCACCCGGAAATCCTCCGGCGACTGGCGGATGCGGCCCTGGGCGGGGGGGACCCCCCAGGCATGGGGGAGCGGATGAACGGGATCGGTCCCGGCGCTCATCGGGCCGCGGGCGCCGGCTCGTCCAGCAGCACCACGGCCAGCGCCGCGATGCCCTCGCCGCGCCCGGTGAAGCCCATCTGCTCGGTGGTGGTGGCCTTCACGCCCACCCGCTCGACGGCCAGCCCGAGATCGGCCGCGAGACGCTCGCGCATGGTGTCGATGAAGGGGGCCAGCTTGGGACGCTGGGCAATGAGGGTGATGTCGGCGTTGCCGACCCGGAAGCCCCGTTCGGCCAGCAGGGCGACGACCCGCCGCAGCAGGACGCGGCTGTCGGCATCCTTGTACTCGGCGCTGCTGTCGGGAAAGTGCCGGCCGATGTCGCCCAGCGCCGCGGCGCCGAACAGCGCGTCGCACAGCGCATGGATCGCCACGTCGCCGTCGGAGTGGGCCAGCATGCCCTCGCCGTGGGGGATCTCGACCCCGCCGAGGACCAGCCGCCGCCCGGGGGCGAAGCGGTGGGCGTCGAAACCCTGTCCGATTCTCATCCTGTCGTTCCGCCCTGCTGCCGAAGGTAGAGCTCGGCCAGCGCCAGATCCTCGGGACGCGTGACCTTGATGTTCTCGGGCCGGCCGGGCACCAGCCGCGGGGCGTGGCCGGCCAGCTCCATGGCGGAGGATTCATCGGTCACCAGCTCGCCCCGGCCCAGGGCCGCGGCGAGGGCCGCGCGCAGCGCGCCGGTGCGGAACATCTGCGGGGTCAGGGCGTGCCACAGCCCCTCCCGCGGCACGGTGGCCGCCACCCGGTCCCGCGCCCCGGCCCGTTTCATGGTGTCACGCACCGGCAGACCCAGCAGGCCGCCGATCGGATCATCCGCCAGGGCCTCCAGCAGACGGTCGATCTCACCGTGGGAGAGGCAGGGCCGCGCGGCGTCGTGCACCAGGACCCAGGCCCCGCTGTGCCCCCGCCCGAGCAGCC
This sequence comes from Gammaproteobacteria bacterium, assembly GCA_028694565.1. Taxonomy (GTDB): domain Bacteria; phylum Pseudomonadota; class Gammaproteobacteria; order DSM-26407; family DSM-26407; genus Thioalbus. The sequence continues at coordinate 6,919 of JAQVKR010000066.1, forward strand.
AATCCAGCGCGTTGAGCACCGAGTGACAGCGCTCCGCGCCGCCCGTCACGGTGGCGACCCCGGACCGCCCGGCCAGGCCCAGGGCCCGCCAGCGCTCGTCCCCGGCCGCCACCGCCACCACCACGCCGGCGATGCGCGGGTGGCCGAGCAACCGCTCCAGGGTGTGCTCGATGAGCGGGCGGCCGAGCAGCGGCAGGTACTGCTTGGGCACCTCCGCGCCCATGCGCGCCCCCACCCCCGCGGCCGGCACCACCGCCCAGACCCGGTCATCCTCAACCGTCATCAGATCCGCCGTTCACCTGTTTTCACCACAAAGACATTTTCACCACGAAGGCACGAAGAACACGAAGGAAAAGACGGTCCATCCGCAGATTACGCAGATTACGCAGATTACGCAGATTCCGGATTGCCGTGACAGGATGTATGGGCTGACCGTGCAGCCATGAGGACTTGTGACGATTGAACTCCCGTCCCTGGCCACCGTAGCCGGGAGCGCTGTCGAGCAATTCCGTGTTCCACAATGATATCTGCGTAATCCGCGTAATCTGCGGTTAAAACATCTTTCCGCTTTTCTTCGTGTTCTTCGTGCCTTCGTGGTGTGCTCCTCATCGTTACCCGGTCGCGTCCGAAAGACGCGCTCACTCCACCAGGAGGAAGAAGGTCTCGCCTTCCCGGATCATCCCCAGTTCGCTGCGGGCGCGCTCCTCGATGGCCTCCAGCCCCTGCTTGAGATCGCGGACCTCCGCCTCCAGGACCTGGTTGCGTTCACGCTGCTCGGCGTTGGTCTGCTCCTGCAGCTTCACCGACTGCCGCAGGCGCCAGACCTCGGCGAGGCTGCCCTCGCCGAACCAGAGCCGGGCCTGGAGCGATACCAGCACCATCACCAGCACAACGATGACCCATTTAACGGTCACGGCCCGCGTGACTCACGCTCCGGGTCGCAGGTCCGCATTGCCGCCGCGGAACCTCAACCGGCGAGGAACGGATAGATGCCGCGCCCGGCATAGGGCCCCTTTCCGGCGAGCATCTCCTCGATGCGCAGCAGGCGGTTGTACTTGGCCACCCGGTCGGAGCGGCTCAGCGAGCCGGTCTTGATCTGTCCGGCGGCGGTGGCCACCGCCAGGTCGGCGATGGTGACGTCCTCGGTCTCGCCCGAGCGGTGGGAGATGACCACCCCGTAGCCGGCCGCCTTGGCCATCCGGATGGCTTCCAGGGTCTCGCTGACGGTGCCGATCTGGTTGAGCTTGATGAGGATGGCGTTGGCGATCCCCTTGTCGATGCCCTCGCGCAGGATGGCGGGATTGGTGACGAAGAGATCGTCGCCCACCAGCTGCACCTGCTTGCCCAGGCGCTCGGTGAGGAGCTTCCAGCCCTCCCAGTCGTTCTCCGCCATTCCGTCCTCGATGGTGAGGATGGGGTAGCGGTTCACCCAGTCCTCGAGATAGTCCACCATCTCGGCGGAGCTGAGGGAGCGGCCCTCGGAGGCGAGCTCGTACCTGCCGTCGCGGTAGAACTCCGAGCTGGCCGTGTCGAGCCCGATCCAGACATCCTCGCCGGCCTTGTAGCCGGCCCGCCCGATGGCCTCCAGGATCACCTCCACCGCCGCCTCGTTGGAAGGCAGGTCGGGCGCGAAGCCGCCCTCGTCGCCCACCGCCGTGTTGAGGCCGCGCTCCTGCAGCACCTTCTTCAGGGTGTGGAAGATCTCGGCGCCGCAGCGGACGGCCTCGGCCTCGCTGGGCATCCCCGCCGGCACGATCATGAACTCCTGCATGTCCACGTTGTTGTCCGCGTGGGCCCCGCCGTTGATGATGTTCATCATCGGCACCGGCAGGCTGTAGGGGCCCTTCAGCCCCAGGTAGCGGTACAGCGGCAGCTCCGTCTGGCGCGCCGCGGCCTTGGCCAGCGCCATGGACACCGCGAGAATGGCGTTGGCCCCCAGGCGGCCCTTGTTGGCGGTGCCGTCGAGATCGATCATCGCCTGATCCAGGCCCGCCTGATCCATGGCGCCGCGCCCCACCAGCAGCCTGCGGATCTCGGTGTTGATGTGCTCGACCGCCTTGCGCACGCCCTTGCCGCCGTAGCGGGCGGGATCCCCGTCCCGCAGCTCCAGGGCCTCGCGGGAACCGGTGGAAGCGCCGGAGGGCACCGCGGCGCGGCCGGTCACGCCGGAGGCGAGGACCACGTCGGCCTCGACGGTGGGATTGCCGCGCGAATCGAGAATCTCGCGGGCGACGACATTCAGAATCTCAGACATGGTGACTCCAGGTGATAATTGCGTTTTCGGTTTTCCGCATTGCGTATCGGGCATCAGGCTCCAGGCTCGGTGTGGACACTGCCCGCCGGGTCCGGGGCGGCGCGCAGGAAGGCGGCGGCCTTCCCGGAACCGCTTGCCCACGGCCCCCGGCGGGCATTGCGCGGAACCTGATACCCGATACCTGAAACTTGATGAAACGGGATTCCCAGGCAAACACGCCGCCTGGAGGGCGGCGCGTCATTTCAGCTCATCGAAACCGTTCGCCTTCACGGCGCGGTCGATTGCAACCAGAGTCTCGAGCAGCGCCTCCAGCCGCCCCAGGGGCCAGGCGTTGGGCCCGTCGCTGAGCGCCTCGTCGGGACGCGGGTGGGTCTCCATGAACAGGCCCGAGACCCCGGCGGCCACGGCGGCGCGCGCCAGCACCGGAACGAATTCGCGCTGCCCGCCGGAGGCGCCGCCCCGCCCGCCCGGCAGCTGTACCGAGTGGGTGGCGTCGAACACCAGGCCAGGCTTATTGCAACCGCAGATCTGGTGCTAACACGCCCTGATTGTAATCGCCCGTTGCGGCAGCGGGGATGCCGGCCTCTACCGATTTAA